>NZ_JBHXFJ010000012.1:0-137330 GCF_042722465.1 Streptomyces sp. NPDC127098 | reverse complement strand
GTACCGCGGCGCGGGGCGGCGGCCCCGCGCGCACCACGCTCGGCGCGCGACGCGACGCCCTGCGGGCGCGGCGTGCGCCGCGACCACGCCGGCGCGGCCGCGGGCGCCGACCCCGGCACGCCGGCCAGGGCCGGCGCCGGCCAGGCGAAGCGGAGGCCCTTGCCGGGCGCCGCCACGCGCCGCTCCTGACCACCGGCCAGGGCGTCGGCACACCGACCGGCCAGCCGCCGCAGCGAGCCGGGGACGCCCTCCACGTCCGCCGGCGGCGAGACTTCGGTCCGTCGCAGCGGAGCCGGCAGGCCCAGGGCGTCGGCGCACGCACCCGCCCACCGCCGAAGCGGCCCCGGGCCCTCGGCGCGTGACGCGGTACCCGGGGAAGCCGGCCGCGCCGAAAGACCATCGGTGGCGGCCGGCGGCGAGGGCTCGGCCCGCCGGGTCGGGGTGGACTCGGCCACGCCAGCGGCCAGAGCCGGCAGGCGCGGGGCATCGGCCCACCGGGCCGTCAGCCGCCGCAACGACCCCACACCAGCACGCTCGGTGCGGGACGCGGTGCCCGGAGAAGCCGGCCGTGCCGGGAGGCCGCCGGTGGCAGCCGGCGGCGAGGGCTCGGCCCGCAGGGACGTGACCGGGTCGGCCAGGCCGGCCGGGGCCGGCAGGCCCAGGGCGTTGGCGCGCCGAGCCACCAGCCGCCCCGGCAGTCCCCCGGTGCCCGCCGAGGCCGACGACGCGCCGCCGGCGGCCGTGGGCTGGCCGGCGGCAGCCGAGTGGTGGGGGGGCGGGGTGGATCCGTGCGGCGGTGCGGCGCACCGCGCGCTGCTCGTGTCGTCAGCCGTCATCCTTGGCCCCTCCTCCGACCCCGCGCCAGCGGGCCCGTGGGAGGGGCCGCTGGCTACTGCTCCCCCTGGCCGGCGGCCAGGGCCTGGACGGCGGCGGCGAAGACGTCGCCGCGTTCGTTGTAGTTGGTGAACATATCCATCGAGGCGCAGGCCGGTGCCATCAGGACGGTGTCTCCGGGACGGGCCAGCCGCGTCGCTTCGTGGACCGCCGCCGCCATCGCCCCAGTGTCCGTCCGGTCGAGGTCCACGACCGGCACATCCGGCGCGTGTCGCGCCAACGCCTCGGCGATCAGGCCGCGATCGGCGCCGAGCAGCACCACGCCCCGCAGCCGTCCCGCCGCGCCCGCGACGAGTTCGTCGAAGGTGGCGCCCTTGGCGAGGCCGCCGGCGATCCAGACGATCGGCTCGTAGGCGGCCAGCGAGGCCGCCGTGGCGTGCGGGTTGGTCGCCTTGGAGTCGTCGACGTACAGCACGCCGCCGACCTCGGCCACCCGCTGGACGCGGTGCGGGTCGGGCCGGAAGGCCCGCAGCCCGTCCCGCACGGCGCGCGGCTCCACGCCGTACGCGCGGGCGAGGGCCGCGGCGGCCAGCGCGTTGGCGATGTTGTGCGGGGCGGGCGGGTCGACGTCGCCGACCTCGGCCAGCTCCTGGGCCCGCTCGCGGCGGTCAGGGACGAAGGCCCGGTCGGCCAGGACGCCGTCCACCACGCCGAGTTGGGAGAGCCCCGGGGTGCCGAGCGTGAAACCGATCGCCCGGCAGCCCTCGACCACGTCGGCCTCGGTGACCAGCGCCTCGGTGGCCGGGTCGGCCGCGTTGTAGACGCAGGCGACCTCGTTGCCCTGGTAGACGCGGCCCTTGTCGGCGGCGTAGGCGGCCATCGAGCCGTGCCAGTCCAGGTGGTCGGGCGCGAGGTTGAGCACCACGCCGGAGTGCGGCCGCACCGAGGGCGCCCAGTGCAGCTGGTAGCTGGACAGCTCGACGGCGAGCACGTCGTAGGGCGGGTCCGCGAGCACCGCGTCGATGATCGGGTCGCCGATGTTGCCCACGGCGGCCGCGCGCAGGCCCGCCGCCCGAAGGATGGCGGCGAGCATGCGCACGGTGGTGGTCTTGCCGTTGGTGCCGGTGACCGCGAGCCACGGCGCGGGCCGTTCGCCACGCAGCCGCCAGGCGATCTCGACGTCGCCCACGACCTCGACGCCGGCCGCCGCGGCGGCCGCGAACAGCGGGCTGTCGGGCCGCCAGCCGGGCGAGGTGACCACCAGCTCCGTGCCCTTGGGCAGGGTGGCGCCGTCGCCGAGCCGGGTCTCGACGCCGGCGGCGGCGAGCTCGGCCGCGGTGGCCCGCTGCCGCTCGCCGTCGCCACCGTCGACGACCGTGACCTCGGCGCCGAGCCCGGCCAGGGCGCGGGCGGCGCTGACGCCGCTCACGCCCAGCCCCGCGACGGTGATCCGGCGGCCGGCGAAGTCCGGTCGTCCGGCGGGTGCGCTCACCAGCCGGCCACCCAACTGCCGTAGAAGACGCCGATACCCACGATCACGCACATGCCCTGGATGATCCAGAACCTGACCACCACCAGCACCTCGCTCCAGCCCTTCAGCTCGAAGTGGTGCTGGAGCGGTGCCATCTTGAAGACGCGGCGGCCGGTGAGCCGGAAGGAGCCGACCTGTATGACCACGGACATCGTGATCAGCACGAACAGGCCGCCGAGGAGGGCGAGCAGCAGCTCGGTGCGGGAGACGATGCCCAGGCCGGCCAGCGCGCCGCCGATGGCGAGCGAGCCGGTGTCGCCCATGAAGATCTTGGCCGGTGAGGTGTTCCACCACAGGAAGCCGAAGAGCGCCCCCATCAGGGCCGCGGCGACCACCGCGGTGTCCAGCGGGTCGCGCACCTCGTAGCAGCTGGCCCCGGCGGTCAGGACGTTGGCGCAGGACTGGCCGTACTGCCAGACGCCGATGAAGACGTAGGCGCCGAAGACCATCACCGCGGCGCCGGTGGCCAGGCCGTCGAGGCCGTCGGTGAGGTTCACGCCGTTCGACATGGCGAGCACCATGAACAGCGCCCACAGCACGAACAGCACGGGCCCGATGGACCAGCCGAAGTCCTGGGTGAACGACAGGTGCGTGGAGGCCGGGGTCAGGTCGCGGGAGTCGGCGAAGTTCAGCGAGAGGATCGCGAACACCACGCCCACGATGAACTGGCCGAGCATCTTCGCGCCGGCCCGCAGGCCGAGGCTGCGCCGCCGGACGATCTTGATGTAGTCGTCGAGGAAGCCGACCAGGCCCATCCCGGCGAAGAGGAAGAGCACCAACAGGGCCGTGATGCTGGGCTCTTCGCTGGTGACGACCTTGGTGACCGCGTAGGCGATCAGGGTGGCCAGGATGAACGCGATACCACCCATGGTCGGGGTGCCGCGCTTGCTGTGGTGGTCGCGCGGGCCGTCGTCCCTGATGTACTGGCCGTATCCCTTGCGGGCCAGCAGCTTGATCAGCAGCGGGGTGCCGACCAGGGTGAGGAAGAGTCCGATCGCGCCGGAGAAGAGGATCTGCCTCATCGGGCGGCGACCTCGCCATCCGCGTCGCCCGCCAGAAGCGCGTCGGCGACCTGCTCCAGGCCGACCGACCTGGACGCCTTCACCAGCACCACATCTCCCGGCCGCAGCTCACCGCGCAGCAACTCGACCGCCGCCCGAGCGTCGGACACGTGCACCGACTCCTCACCCCACGAACCCTCGTTCTTGGCGCCCATGTCCATCCAGGCCGCCTCCTGACCGCCCACGGACACGAGCTTGTTGACGTTGAGTCGGACGGCCAGCCGTCCGACAGCGTCGTGCTCGGCGAACGTCTCGTCCCCGAGCTCGGCCATCGGGCCGAGCACCGCCCAGGTGCGCCCCCCGTCCGCCTTGGCGGTCTCGCCCATGGCGGCGAGTGCGCGCAGCGCCGCGCGCATCGAGTCGGGGTTCGCGTTGTAGGCGTCGTTGACGATCGTCACGCCGTCCGCTCGCTCGGTGACCTCCATCCGCCACTTCGAGAGCGGGCCCGCGGTGGCGAGTGTTTCAGCGATCGCCTCCGCGGACATGCCTACCTCATGCGCAACAGCCGCAGCGGCAAGCGCGTTCGACACATGGTGCTCACCGTACAACCGCATGGTCACGTCGGCGTACCCGGTGGGGGTGGTCAGGCGGAAGCTCGGCCTGCCCTGCGGGGTGAGGCGGATGTGTTCGGCGCGGATCGTGGCGTCCTCGGATTCGCCGAAGAACACGGTCCTGGCACGCGTGCGCGCGGCCATGGCGCGCACCAACGGGTCGTCGGCGTTGAGGATGGCCACGCCGCCCTCGGCGGCCGGCGGCAGCGCCTCGACCAGTTCGCCCTTCGCCTGTGCGATGGCCTCGCGCCCGCCGAACTCGCCGATGTGCGCGGTGCCGACATTCAGCACCAGGCCGACGCGGGGTGGGGTCAGCTCGGTGAGATGGCGGATGTGTCCGATGCCTCTGGCGCCCATCTCGAGCACCAGATAGCGGGTGGCCTCCTCAGTGCGCAGCGCGGTGAGCGGCAGTCCGATCTCGTTGTTGAACGAGCCCGGCGTGAACACGGTGGGGCCGACGCGCTCCAACACCTGTGCGATCAGGTCCTTGGTGCTGGTCTTGCCGGCGGATCCGGTGAGGGCGACGACGGTGGGGTCGAGCGCGCGGACGGTGTGTCTCGCGAGCTCGCTGAGCGCGGCGACGACGTCGTCGACGACGACCGCGGGCACGCCGACCGGTCGGGCGGCGAGCACGACGGCGGCGCCGGCGGCGACGGCCGCGGCGGCGAAGTCGTGACCGTCGACACGCTCGCCCGGGAGGGCGGCGAAGAGGGAGCCTGGCTCGACCAGCCGGGAGTCGATGACCACGGGACCGGTGATGAGGGGTGGCGACTCCGGTATGTCATGCGGTTCTCCCCGCACGACATGGGTGAGCTCGGCAACGGAAAGGGGGATCACTGCAACGGGCCTCGCCTGGCGTTGGGGCTTGGGTGGGAGTGCGAGCAGCGGCGCTCGATGGCGGCGCGCAGCTCCGTTCGATCGTCGAAGGGCCGGATGACTCCGGCGATGTCCTGGCCGCGTTCGTGTCCCTTGCCGGCCACCAGGACGACGTCGCCCGCCTCGGCGCGGGCCACGGCGGCGGCGATGGCGGCCGCCCTGTCCTCCTCGACCAGCACGGTGCCGCGCTCGTGAGCCGGCACCTCGGCGGCGCCGGCCAACATGGCGGCCAGGATGGCGAGCGGGTCCTCGGAGCGCGGGTTGTCCGAGGTGAGCACGGCCGTGTCGGCGAGCCTGGCGAGCGCGGCGCCCATCCTCGGTCGCTTGTGCGGGTCACGGTCACCGCCGCAGCCGAGCACGGCGTGCAGCCGACCGTCGGTCACCTTGCGCAGGGCGTGCAGCACCGACTCGACGGCGTCCGGCTTGTGGGCGTAGTCGACCACGGCCAGGTAGGGCTGGCCGGCGTCCACCCGCTCCAGGCGGCCTGGGACGCCCGGCACGGCGGCGATGCCGTCGGCGGCCGTCTGCGGGTCGGCGCCCGCCACGGCGAGCGCGGTGATGGCGGCCAGGGCGTTGGCCACGTTGAAGGGGCCCGGCAGCGGCGCGGCGGCGCGCACCCGCAGGCCGTCGGGGCCGACGGCGGTGAAGGTGGAGCCGAGCGGGCCGATCTCGACGCCCTCGGCGCGCCAGTCGGCGTCCGGGTGGCCCTCGGCTGAGTAGGTGGTGACCGGGATCTCGGCCTCGGCGGCGAGCCGGCGACCGTACTCGTCGTCCAGGTTGACCACGCCGACCCTGGCACGGGCCGCCGTGAACAGCTGGGCCTTGCTCCGGAAGTAGTCCTCCATCCCGTGGTGGAAGTCGAGGTGTTCCGGGCTGAGGTTGGTGAACACGGCGACGTCGAAGACGCAGCCGTCGACCCGGCCCATCACCAGGGCGTGGCTCGACACCTCCATGGCGACCGAGCCGACCCCGCGCTCGCGCATCACGGCGAACAGGGCCTGCAGGTCGGTGGCCTCCGGGGTGGTGTGGGTGGACTTGATGACCTCGTCGCCGACGCGGGTCTCGACGGTGCCGATCAGGCCCGTGGTGGCGCCGTCCGCGGCCCCGCCCCTGCCGAACGCGGCCCGCAGCCCGCCCTCCACGAGGTAGGTGGTGGTGGTCTTCCCCGAGGTGCCGGTGGTGCCGATCTGCAGCAGGTCGCGGCCTGGGTCGTCGTAGACGGCGACGGCGAGCGCCCCCATCCGGGCGCGCGGCTCGGGCACGGTGAGCACCGGGAGGCCCGTGGCGGCCGCACGCTTGGTGCCGGCCGGGTCGGTGAGGACGGCGACGGCGCCGTTGCTGGTGGCCTGGGAGACGAAGTCGGCCCCGTGGAAGCGGGCGCCGCCGAGCGCCACGTACAGGTCCCCCGGGCGGACGGCGCGCGAGTCGTGCGTGATGCCGGTGACCACGGCGGGCGCGGCATCGGCCCCGGCGCCGGCCGGCGCGGGTGTCTCGATGCCGAGCAGCCCGGCCAGCTCCGCCAGGGACACCGGCCGGGCGTGTGCCGGGCGCGGTGCCGCGAGAGTGTGATCAGCGTGAGGCACGGCGGTGAGCGTACCCGTCGGGGTGGGGGTCGAGCTAAACGAGGTGGACCCGTCGGTGATGGTTCTCACGTAGCTGTGCTCCGCTCGTTCGGGGGGTTCGTCAGGGCCTTGCGGCGGCGTTCCGGCGGTCTTCTGGCAGGTCAGTCGGTTGTTCGGGCACCGGAGCCGAAGGTGACCGGGAGACCCTCGAACTCCTCGCCGGTGGGCGGCACCCTGAGGGCCGACAGGGTGAACCGCATGACCTCGTTGAAGACGGGGCCGCAGACCTCGCTGCCGGTGTAGGCGCCGCGGGTGGGGTTCTGGACGGCGCAGTAGACGGTGACGCGCGGGTCGTCGGCCGGCGCGAAGCCGGCGAACGAGGAGGTGTAGCCGTTGTAGCGGCCGGTCTCCGGGTCCACCCGGTTGGAGGTGCCGGTCTTGCCCGCCACCCGGTAGCCGGGGATGCGGGCCGCCTGCCCGGTGCCCTCCTCGGAGGCCACGACGGTCTCCAGCATCTGGGTGAGCTGGTCCGCGGTCTCCTCGCTGACCACCCGGCTGCGCTCGGGCTCGGGGGCGGCCTCGTACGCGCCGTCGGGGCCCGTGGTGCCGCGCACCAGGCGCGGGGTGATGCGCTCGCCGCCGTTGGCGATGGTCGAGTAGACGGAGGCGGCCTGGAGGGCGTTGACGGACAGGCCCTGGCCGAACGGGATCGTGTACTGCTGGGAGGCGTCCCAGCTCCCGGGGTCGGCCACGATGCCCGGGGTCTCCCCGGGGAAGCCGAGCCCGGTGGGCTGGCCGAAGCCGAAGGCGGTCAGGTAGCGGTAGAGGATCTCGTTGGCCTCCGGCTGGTTCTCGCCCAGCTGCTCGGCGGCCAGGATGGTGCCGATGTTGCTCGACTTGGCGAGCACCCCGGCCAGGGTCAGGTACCAGGTGGGGTGCTCGATGTTGTCGCCGAAGTTACGGTCGGCGCGGGGCAGCCGGTTGGGCACCACGACGTTGGTGGAGGGGGTGGCGGCGCCCTCCTCGAGGACGGCGGCCATGGTGATGACCTTGCTGGTCGAGCCCGGCTCGTAGGCGTCCTCCAGGGCCGGGTTGCGCAGCTGGCCGGCGCCGGCCGAGCCGATGTCGTTGGGGTCGTACCCGGGGGCGCTGGCCAGGGCGAGGACGTCGCCGGTGACGGTGTCCTGGACGACGACGTAGCCGCTGGTCGCGTCGGACTCCTCGACCTGCGCGGCGATGGCCCGCTGGGCGGCCCACTGCACGTCGCGGTCGAGGGTGAGCTCCATGTCGGTGCCGGGCACGGCCGGGTCCTCGCTGCCGCCCGCGGTGGGCACCCGGCGGCCGCCGGACTGGGCGTAGGTGATGCTGCCGGCCTCGCCGGCGAGATCGGTGTCGAGCTGGGCCTCGAGGCCGCCGCCGCCCCGGCCCTCGCTGTTGACGAAGCCGAGCACGGCCGCCGCGAGGTCGCCGTTGGGGTAGACGCGCCTGGGGTTCTCCTCGGCGAAGACGCCGTTCAGCACCTGGTCGCCGGTGCCCTTGGTCGCCTGCTCGGCGAGGTTGCCGCGCAGGTCGCGGATCTGGGTCCAGACCTGGGGGGTGCGCTGGCGGGCGAGCAGCGCGTACTTCTCGTCCGGGTCGTCGAGCAGGTCGGCGAGCTCGGCCTCGTCGCGGTCGAGGATGGGCGCGAGGAGGGCGGCGGCCTGCGCGGGCGCGTCGGGGACGCCGGTGGCCTCCTCGGTGAACATCGAGGGGTCGGCGGTGATGTCGTAGGCGTCGACGGTGGTGGCCAGGGCGTTGCCGTGGCGGTCGGTGATGTCGCCGCGCTCGGCGGCGAGCGGCACGGTGACGATCCGGTTGCGGGCGGCCTCCTCGGCGTAGGAGGCGGCGCCCATGGCCTGGACCTGCACGAGACGGCCGCCGAAGACGAGCATCACCAGGGTGAGGCCGATGCCGACGAAGCGGAGTCGCGGCCGTGGGTTCCCCAACCGCAGCGAACCGGCGTCCCGCCGGACCCCGGCCGTACCGCGCCCGTTGCGACTGTTGCGACTGTTGCTCACGACCACGTCCCTCCGTCGGTGGCGGTGGCTCTTTCTGTGGTCTGACCGCCGGTGAGGCGGCGGCAGGCCGCCGGGACCACCACGCTCAGTCCGAGGGCCGCGCCGCCGGTGCCGGGTGACGGCGCGTCGTCGACGATCGTGCCGGGGGGAGTCGACAGGGGCGGCGCGGCCGGGTCCTCGTCGTCCTCGGTGCCCTCGGCCGCCGGCGGGGCGGACGCCTCGCCACCGGCTCCGGCCCGCGGGACGGCTTCTTCGGCGCCCTCGGCGCCCTCCGCGCCGCCCGCTCGGGTGGCGACGTCGCCGAGCAGGCTGCCGTCAGGGCCGAGGAAGACCGGTGGGCCGTCGGGGACCATGCCGAGCTCGCGGGCACGCTCGGCGAGCGCGTCGGGCGCCGAGTAGCCGTCCACCTCGGCCTGCAGCTCCTGTTGCTGGTCGGTCAGCTCCTGCGTCTCCCGCCGCAGCTCGCTCAGCTCGAAGGAGCCCTCGTTGAGTGAGGCGTTCAGGAAGAGCAGGCCGAGCATGCCGGAGCCGAGCAGCAGCACCACCAGGAGGACGAACGGGGTTCTGGCCGCCGTCGACGAGCCCTTGGGGACGAGGCCGGCCAACCGGCCGAGACGCTGCCGCTGGCTCATCTCAGGTCGCCTCCCTGATCCGTTCCGCCGCGCGCAGCCGGGCCGGCGCGGCACGCTTGTTCTCGGCGAGCTCCGTCTCGTCCGGCTGCTCAGCGCCGCGGGTCAGCAGCCGGAGACGGGGCTGGTACTGCTCGGGGATCACCGGCAGCCCGGGGGGCGCGGTGTTCTCGGCGCCCTCCCCGAGCACCCGCTTGACCAGCCGGTCCTCCAGTGAGTGGTAGGAGAGCACCGCGATCCGCCCGCCGACGGCCAGCGCCGCGACGGCCGCCGGCAGGGCGCGTTCCAGGACGGCGAGTTCGCCGTTGACCTCGATGCGCAGCGCCTGGAAGGTGCGCTTGGCCGGGTTGCCGCCGGTGCGCATGGCGGCCTGCGGCAGGGCCTGGCGGATCAGCGCGACCAGTTGCGCGCTGCCGCTGATGGGGGCGCGGGCGCGCTCGCGCACCACGGCGTCGACGATCCGGCGCGCGAACCGCTCCTCGCCGTACACGCGCAGCACCCGGACGAGTTCGCCCGGCGGGTAGGTGTTGAGGACGTCCGCGGCGCTCGGCCCGGTGCTCTGGTCCATCCGCATGTCGAGTGGGGCGTCCTGCGCGTAGGCGAAGCCGCGGTCGGCCTCGTCCAGCTGCATCGAGGAGACCCCGAGGTCGAACAGGACGCCGGCCACTCGGGGGACACCCAGTCGGGCCAACACGTCGGGGAGTTCGTCGTAGACCGCGTGCACCAGCATGGCCCGGTCGCCGAAGCGGGCGAGCCGCTCCCGGGCCAGGGCCAGCGCCGCCGGGTCGCGGTCGAGTGCGACGAGCCGGATGTCGGGGAAGGCGTCGAGCAGCGCCTCGCTGTGGCCGCCGAGCCCGAGGGTGCAGTCCACCGCGACGGCGCCCGGCCGGTCGCGCAGCGCGGGGTCGAGCAGTTCCAGGCAGCGCCGGAGCATGACGGGGCGGTGCCGGGCTTCCGGCGGCCGGTCGTTGCTGGTCGTCATGCGCCTTCCGGGGAGCTTCCGAGGGAATCCGAGGGAGGGAGAAGAAGGTGACGGGCGAAGACGGCGGCTTACGGGATCGTGCACACGCCTCCCAGTGCGCGTCACACTAGCCCACCTGTTTCCGCGGTCAATCACTGAGGTTGATCGGGCGCCGCGTTTCGGAGCGGGTCTGTGAGCCGCGTCACCTCCCTGGGGGAGACGACCTCCCAGTACTCGTATTAACGTCACGGATATGCCTCATACCGTCACAGACGAACTGGTCAGCGCCAACCGCCATTACGCCGAACGGTTCACCGATCCCGGAATGGACGCCAGGCCCGTGCGCAGGGTGGCGATCGTCGCCTGCATGGACGCCCGGCTCGACCTGCACGCCGCCCTGGGCCTCCAGCTGGGCGACTGCCACACCATTCGCAACGCGGGCGGCGTGGTCACCGACGACATCATCCGTTCGCTGACCATCAGTCAGCGCAAGCTCGGCACCCGTTCCGTGGTGCTCATCCACCACACCGGCTGCGGGCTGCTGAACCTCACCGAGGACTTCAGGCACGAGCTGGAGCACGAGGTCGGGCAGCGGCCGAGTTGGGCCGTTGAGGCGTTCACCGATCTGGACCAGGACGTGCGTCAGTCCATGGCGCGCGTGCGTACCTCGCCTTTCCTCCCGCACACTGATGACGTGCGCGGCTTCGTCTTCGATGTGACGACGGGTCTGCTGAGGGAGGTGGATCCGGCCAGCGAGGCGGCGAGGTGACGAGCGAGCGCCGTAGTGTGAAGAATGCTGGGCGGAGGAAACCACCCGGTGCGGATCCGATGTCCGGGTAATCGGTACGGTCCGGGTCGCGCTTCGAGCCGGGCCCTGGAGTGAGCGAGAAGGGCCGAGGAGGGCCGGGTGACGACCTATGAGGAGCAGACCAAGCTCACCGATCTGAGCACCACGGCGGAGCAGGTGCGCCGCGCCGTGGAGAGCGTGATCGAGGGCAAGCCGGAGGTCGTGCGGCTCTCGCTGACGGTCCTGCTGGCCGGCGGACACCTGCTCCTCGAGGATGTCCCCGGCGTCGGCAAGACCATGTTGGCGAAGGCGCTGGCGAAGTCGATCGACTGTTCGGTGCAACGCATCCAGTTCACGCCAGATCTGCTGCCCACCGACATCACGGGCGTCAGCGTCTACGACCAGCAGCGCAACGAGTTCGAGTTCAAGCCGGGCGCGGTGTTCGCCCAGATCGTCATCGGCGACGAGATCAACCGCGCCTCGCCGAAGACCCAGTCGGCGCTGCTCGAGTCGATGGAGGAGCGTCAGGTCACCGCGGACGGGCGGACGTACGAGCTGCCGAGCCCGTTCATGGTGATCGCCACCCAGAACCCGGTCGAGATGGAGGGCACCTACCCGCTGCCCGAGGCGCAACGCGACCGGTTCATGGCCCGGGTGTCGATGGGCTACCCGTCGCCCGAGGCCGAGATGCGCATGCTGGCCTCGCACGGCGGGGCCTCGCCGCTCGACGCGCTGCGGCCGGCGGCGCACGCGCACGACGTGCTGCGGCTCGTCGAGGCGGTGCGGGAGGTCCACGTGGCCGACCCGGTGCGGCGGTACGCGGTGGACCTGACGGCCGCCACCAGAACCCATCCCGAGCTGCGGCTCGGCGCCTCGCCCCGGGCCACCCTGCACCTGCTGCGGGCCGCCAAGGCGGCGGCGGCGCTCGCCGGCCGGAACTTCGTGCTGCCGGACGACATCCAGCAGCTCGCGGTGCCGGTGCTCGCCCACCGGCTGCTGCCCACCGCGCAGGCCCAGTTGAACCGCCACAGCACCGAGCAGTTCGTCGCCGACATCGTGCGCAGGACACCGGTGCCCGACCCGTATGCCGCCAAACCGCAGCGGGGCTACTGATGACCCTGCCCCATCTCGCCGGGACGGGCGAGGGTGCGGGTGAGGGTGACCGGGGGCCGCTGCGGGCCGCGTTCGGCGGACTGACCACCAGGGGCAGGTCCTTCCTCGCGGCGGGCGGCGCCGCCGCCGTGTGCGCCTACGTGCTCGGCCAGCCCGACCTGCTGCGGGTCGGCGTGCTGCTGGCCGCGCTGCCGCTGCTGTGCGTGCTCGTGCTGCACGGCACGCGCAGCCGGGTGACGGCGGCGCGCAGCCTGGCGCCGGCCCGGGTCGCGGCCGGCGGCGAGACCCGGGTGCATCTCAGGGTCGACAACGTGGCGCGGATCCCCAGCGGGCTGCTGCTGCTCCAGGACCGGGTGCCGTACGTGCTCGGGCCGCGGCCCCGGTTCATGCTCGACCGGATCGAGCCGGGCGGCCGCCGCGAGGTGACCTACCGGATCCGCTCGGAGCAGCGCGGCAGGTACCCGCTCGGCCCGCTCCAGCTGCGGCTCGCCGACCCCTTCGGGATGGTCGAGCTCAACAGGTCGTTCACCACCTTCGACGTGATGACGGTGCTGCCCAGGATCGAGCCGCTGCCGCCGGTGCGGCTCGGCGGCGACGCCAACGGGCACGGCGAGGGCCGGCAGCGCGCCCTCGCGGTGGCCGGGGACGACGACATCATCCCGCGCGACTACCGGCGCGGCGACGACCTGCGGCGGGTGCACTGGCGCTCGACGGCGCACCGCGGCTCGCTGATGGTGCGCCGCGAGGAGAAGCCGCTCAAGGCTCGCTGCACGGTGCTGCTCGACACCCGGCGCGGCGGCTACGTCTCCGCGGGGCCCGACTCGGCGTTCGAACGCGCGGTGTCGGGCGCCGCCTCCGCGGTGTTCCACCTGGTGGCCCAGGGCTACGAGGTGCGCCTGGTCACCGACACCGGGCTGCTGGTGCCGGGGCCCGAGAGCCAGGCGGGCGACACCGCGGAGCTGACCGCGTTGATCATGGAGACGCTGGCGGTGATCGGCCACTCGGCCGGCACCTCGCTCGCCGACGCCAAGGCGGCGCTGCGGGCCGCCGACTGTGGGCTGCTGCTCGGTTTCCTCGGCTCGCTGGGCGCGGAGGAGGCCCCGGTACTCGAAGGGCTGCGGCAGCGGGCCACGGGCGCGGTCGGGTTCGTGGCGGCGGGTCAGCTGCCGCCCGAGGTGGAGGGCGAGCGGCTGCGGAACGTCGCGCTGGCCGGCTGGACGGCGCTGCCGCTGCTGCCCGGCGTTCCGCTCGGGCAGCCCTGGCAGCAGGCGGCGCTCGAGCTGGCGGCGCGCGGCACGGGGGCACGATGACGGGGCGGCACGGGCGGCGACCGAGCCGGAGGACGAGCGGGGAGCCGGTCGGATGAACGGGCTGATAGACGGCAGGATCCGGATCGCCTGCGCCGCCTGGCTGGCGACCGTCGCGGCGGCCTGCGCGCTGCTGCCGCTGATCGACGGTTCGGACTGGATGGTCCAGGCGGCGGTCCTGCTGGCTGCCCAGACCGGCGTCGGCATGGTGCTGCGCTGGCGCGGGCTGCACCCGGCGGTGACGGTCGGCGCGCAGGCCGCGGTGTCGTTGATGCTGCTCACGCTCGTCACGGCCCCGACGTACGCGGTGGGCGGCGTGTTGCCGAGCCCGACGACCTTCGAGCGGTTCGGGCTGCTGCTGCGGGAGGGCGCCGAGGACATCGGGCGCTACGTGGCCCCGGCGCCCGCCACCGACGGCATCCGGATGATGGTGTTCGGCGGGGTGCTGCTGATCGGGCTGCTGGTCGACGTGCTGGCCGTGACGACGCGCAGCGCCGCCTCGGCCGGCCTGCCGCTGCTCGCCCTCTACTCGGTGGCGGCCGGCGTCGCCCAGGACGGCCCCGGCTGGCCCTACTTCCTGCTCGCGGCGGCCGGCTACCTCCTGTTGCTGCTCGCCGAGGGCCGGGACCAGCTCACCAGGTGGGGCCGGTTCTTCGCCGGGCACGGCCCGGGGCACGGCATGACCCCGCACGACCACACGGTGACGACCGGCCCCCGGGCCCGCGCCGGCCGCCGCATCGGCGCCGTGACGCTGGGCATCGCGGTGCTGGCACCGGCCGGCCTGCCGTCGTTCGGCGAGGGCCTGCTCGACCTGGACGGCAGCGGCCCGGGCGGACGCGGCGCCACCGGGGACGTCGTCTCGGTCAACCCGATCGTGGCGCTCCAGGACCAGCTGAACCAGCAGCAGGACCGGCCGGTCCTGACCTACCGCACGACCAGCGGCGAGCAGTCCGACATGTACCTGCGGCTGATCGCGCTCGACCAGTTCACGGGGCAGGAGTGGCGCTCCTCGCGCTGGTACGAGAACGAGACGCCGAACCCGCCGTGGCAGGTCCCCGGGCTCTCCGACGAGGTGGCCGCCACCCCGGTCACCACGACCGTCCAGGTCGCCGACTACTACGCGCAGGACTCGCTGCCCGTCCCCTACCCGGCGACCTCGGTCACCGTCGAGGGGAACTGGCTCTTCGACCGCGGCACGCAGACGCTGGTGACCAACCAGAACGGGCGCACCAGCGCCGGCGCCAGCTACGAGATCGAGCACCTGCTGGTGGAGCCGACGGCCGACCAACTGGCCGCGGCGCCCCCCGCTTCCAGGGAGCTGGTCGACTACTACACCCGGGTGCCGGACGACCTGCCGGAACAGGTGGCGCTGACGGCGCTGGACGTGACGTCGGGCGCGGCCAACGACTTCGAGCGGGCGATGGCCCTCCAGGACTGGTTCACCCAGGACGGCGGCTTCCGCTACGACACGACCGTCGCCTCGGGCAGCGGCACGCAGGCCATCGTGAACTTCCTCCAGCAGAAGGAGGGGTTCTGCGTCCACTTCGCCTTCACCATGGCCGCGATGGCGCGCACGCTCGGCATCCCCACGCAGGTCGCCGTCGGCTTCACCCCGGGCACGCGGCAGCCCGGCGGCGCCTACGAGGTGGGGGTCCACAACGCGCACGCCTGGCCCGAGCTGTACTTCCAGGGCGTGGGCTGGGTGCGGTTCGAGCCCACCCCGGGGCAGGGCAACGCCCCCTCGTACACCCGCCCCGAGCAGAGCCGGCCGAGCGAGGAGCAGCCCGAGGAGGGGACGGAGCAGACGACGCCGGTCCAACCCGAGCCGTCCCAGCAGCCCTCCCCCACCGACCCCTGTCAGCGGGACGCCGACGCGGCCGGCTGCCAGGACCGGCAGGAGACGCCGGAGAGCGACCGCCGGGAAGCCGGGATGCCACTCGCGCCGATCATCTGGGGCGGCGGCGGGCTGCTGCTCGCGCTGCTGGTGGCGTCACCGCCGCTGTGGCGCGCGCGGGTACGGGCACGCCGGCTCGGCCGCGACGGCGGCGCGCTGCCGGCCTGGCGCGAACTCCTGGACTCCGCGTGGGACTTCGGAATCACGCCGCTGGCCTCCGAGACACCGAGGCAGGCGGCGGCCCGGATCGTCCGGGTGGCCGAGCTGCCGGCGGAACCGGCGGCGGCGGTCCACCGGGCGGCGGACGTGGTGGAGCGGGCCCTGTACGCGCCGGTGGCGGCCTCCGCGGCGCCGACGCCGGCGCTTGCCGACGACGTGCGCGCGGCCCTGGCGGGCCTGCGGGCCACGGCGGGCCGGTGGACCCGGGTCCGGGCGTTCTTTGCGCCCCGTTCCGCCATTCGGGTGATGCGGGTGGTGGCGGCCTGGCGCGCCGACGCGGGTCGCCGCGTCGCGGCGGCCGTACCGGGGCGCCTGCGAGGCGCCACCAAGCCGCCGACCGCCTAGCGGCGGTCGGTCCGCGTCCGCTCCACGCGGTGCTCGCTGGCCGTCCCGGTTACGGCGCGCTCCGCGCAGGTGCCCCCACCCGCCCGCCCTTCAGCGCGCTGCGCGCGGAGAGGCTCCTGCCGGGCCTGCGGCGCGCTGCGCGCGGGGCGCGGCCAGGACCCCGCCGCCGTGGCGGCTGCGCGCTTCGCGCGGAAAGGCGCAGCCGGGCCTGCGGTGCCGCTTCGGGGGGTGTTTCCCCCAGCCACCCGCCCTTCGACGCGCTGCGCGGGGAGGGGCTGCGCGGGCCTGCGGCGCGTAGCGCGCGGCCGGAGCGCCGCCGTGGCGGCTGCGCGCGCTCCGCGCGAGCGTCCCCACCGGGCCTGCGGCAGCCACGCCGTGACGCGCGCACTGCGCGCGGGGCGGGGCCGGCCGACGCCGGGGCACCTGCGGTGCCTCGCACGGCACCCCTCAGCGCGCTGCGCGCGGAGAGGCTGCGGCGGCCACGCCGCGACGCTTCGCGCCGCCCACAGCAGCGCCGTCGCCGTGGCCGCAGGCCGCCCGCGCAGCCCCTCCCCGAGCAGTGCGCTGAAGGGCGGGTGGGTGGGGAAACACCCGGGCGAGCGAAAGGGCCGCCGAGGCGGCCCTGGGGGTGGTTCGGGGGAAGGCGACGGCGGTCTAGTCGTCGCGCTCCTCGCGACGCCGCTGCCACCGCTCCTCGATGCGGTTCATCATGGACCTCCGCTGGCGCGTGCCGCCCTGGCCCCCGCCGCGGCCGCCGCGAGCGCCACCGCGGGGGTCACCCTGGGGCGGCGTCCGACGCCATCCCGTGACGGCCACCACGGCGCACCCGAGCATGATCAGGAAGCCCACCACGCTGAGCCAGATCAGCTGCGCGACCATGCCTCCCATGAGGAGGCCGATGCCCACGACGAACCCGGCGATCGCTTGGTAAACCCGCTTGCGGGTGTACGTACGCAGCTCATTACCCTCGAGCGAGCTCGCGAATTTGGGATCTTCGGCGTACAGCGCTCGCTCCATCTGTTCGAGCATGCGCTGCTCGTGGTCCGAGAGCGGCACGGAGTCCTCCTACTCGTCGGTCGCGGTGGCGACCGGATCCGACCTTTCAAGGATAGGCAGGGAAGTCTCCCTGTGAAACCCACCCCTGTACGCCAATTTCGCCCGCCACGCGCAGTCCGCCGGACCCTGTGGGGGGTGGACAAGTCATTCCCCCAGCGGCTCCGGGTCATGCCGGAGGGCTCATCTCGATGATACGAGGAGTCGGACTATCGCTCGCCCGATGGAGTGGCGAGTCGCTCCGCGAGTACGTGCAGCCGGCCGGCGATCGCCTGGAAGGCCGGCAGCCCGGCGGCCTCCGCCTCCAGCCTGGCGAGCGCCCGCAGCGCGTCCGGCTCGGTGTCGACCAGCGCACCGGGTACCAGGTCGGCGAAGATCCGCACCCCGTGGACCTCGCCAGGACGCAGCCCGGCGGCGCCGATCAGCTCCCGCAGCCCGTCGACGGTGAAGCGGTGCGGCACCGGGTCCGCGTCGCCCCAGCGGCCCGCCGGGTCGTCGAGGGCACGGCTGGCCTCGGAGAAGCGCCCGGCGAGCGCGCGCGAGAGCACCGCCCCGCCCACGCCGGCGGTCAGCACGCTGAGCGTGCCGCCGTCGGGCCGCAACGCCCCGGCGACAGCGCGCAGGCCGGCCGCCGGATCGTCCACGTACTCGAGCACCCCGTGGCACAGCACCAGGTCGAACGCGCCCGACTCGACGACGTCGTGCAGGTCGTGCGTGTCGCCCTGGACCCCGCGCACGCGCTCGGCCACCCCCTGCTCCGCGGCCCGCCGCTCCAGCGCGAACAGCGCGTCCGGGCTGGGGTCGACCACGGTCACCCGGTGGCCGAGGCCGGCCACCGGCACCGCGAAACTCCCACTGCCCCCGCCGGTGTCCAGGACGTCGAGCGCCGAGCGCCCGGTGGCGGCCGCGCGCCGCAGCAGCGCCTGCCGCAGCACGTCCCACACCACTCCGGTGCGCAGCGCGGCGTGGGGGCCCGGCACCGGGCCGCCCGCGTCGCGAACCCTCGACTCTGACGGCATTGCGGCTGCTCCTTGCTGCGCGGGGCGGTGAGGTGGTGCGTGGGGTGAGATTCGGCCGATTCGGCCACGCCACCGTACCCGGCAAGACTACTTGGGCGTGGCACCACCGGGATCACCGAAGTCGGCCCGCAGCACCGGCTGGCGCAGCAGCATCTCCTCCACCAGGCGGAGGAAGAAGGCGGCGGCGCGGCGCAGCTCCGCCGCGTCCACCTCGCCGACCACGCCGCGGATGCCGGCCTCGATCCTGGCCCGCCGCCCGGCGCTCGCCGCGAACAGGAAGCTCCACTCGGCGAGCTCGGGGGCTATCTCGGGCAGCACCTCCCAGACGCTGCGGATGCGGCTGCGGGCCCTGGGCGTGGCCTCCGGGCGGCCACGCACCGCGAGCACCGCGGCGGCCGTGCGCAGCGCCGCGAGGTGCGCGGCCACGTACGCCTCGCCCGGGTCGGCGAGGCCGGCCGCCTCCGTCAGCCCCCGCTCGGCCTGGCCCAGCAGATCGAGCGCGGCCGGCGGGGCCGACGCCCGGCGCGGCACGGGGTGCACATCGGTCGGAAGTCCGGTCATGACGAGCCTCCAGTCCGTCGTCATCCAGCGCTCAGGCGGGCCGGCATCCCCCGAAAGGGCCGCACAGTCCGCACAGTCTGCGCATCTGGGCACATGGTGACGGATGGCACTGACAATTCCCGGCCGGTCATTGCCGCTTACGGTGATCTCGCGTTCCTCCCAGGTAGAGAATCGGCCCATGAACAGGACGAGCACCCGCCGTGGTGCGACCCGGCTGCGGCTCTACGAGGCGGCGGTCACCCTCATCGCGGAACAGGGCTTCTCCTCCACCACGGTGGAGCAGATCGCCGAGCGGGCCGGGGTGGCCAAGGGGACCGTCTACTACAACTTCTCCAGCAAGACCGAGCTGTTCGAGGGGTTACTGCGGCACGGTGTGGGGCCGTTGACGGTCTCGCTGCGCGAGGCGGCGCGGGCCTCCGCGGCGCACGGCGACGACACGGTGCGCCGGCTGGAGGCGATGGCCGACGCCGGGCTCGACTTCGTCATCGGCCATCCGGACTTCGCCCGACTGCTCGTCGCCGAGCAGTGGCGCACCAACCGCAGCTGGCACGGCACGCTGGTCGACGTCCGCCGGCAGGTGGCCGGGGTGGTGGAGGACGTGCTCCAGGAGGGCGTGAAGCGGGGCGAGTTGAGCGAGGATCTCGACATCCAGCTGATCGCCGGCGCCATGGTGGGGATGGTCGTGGTGGCGGCGCTCGACTGGCAGACCTTCCACGCGGAGCGCGCGCAGGGCGAGGTGCGTTCCGCCGTCTCGCTGCTGCTGCGCGGCGGGCTCGGCGCTGGCGGGCAGGCGGGGCCCCCATCCCAACTCTCGCTGGAAAACCCCTCGAACGCCGGCTGACGTCGACAGGGCCCCGCCTTCCGCCGCGCCCCGGCCGTCTCCGATCCGCCGCCCCGTGACGGCGGTTCGGACACCGCACGGCCGATCGGCCGGGGCACCGCGTTCACCCTTCCGTGCCAGGGGTGTCCTCCCCATCCGCGCCGGTACTCAGGCGGATACTCATCCGATACCCGGTACGCATG
Source organism: Streptomyces sp. NPDC127098 (assembly GCF_042722465.1). Taxonomy (NCBI): domain Bacteria; kingdom Bacillati; phylum Actinomycetota; class Actinomycetes; order Kitasatosporales; family Streptomycetaceae; genus Streptomyces; species Streptomyces sp. NPDC127098. The sequence continues at coordinate 117,947 of NZ_JBHXFJ010000012.1, read as the reverse complement.
GGGTGGGGTACCGATCCGCCGACCGGCGAAGGGCCCGGGTAACGTGCTGGTCCATGGCTCGGATCGTGGTGGTGGGCGCCGGCATGGGCGCCATGGCCGCCGCCGCCCGGCTGGCCACCGCAGGCCACCGGGTGACGGTGGTGGAGCGGACGTCGACGCACGGCGGAGCCGTCGGGCGCTTCGCGCGGGACGGCTTCGCCTTCGACACGGGGCCGGGGCTGCTCCATCTGCCGGCCGTCTGGCGTGACCTGTTCATCAAGACCGGCAAGCGGGAGCTCGGCGAGTGCGTCGAACTCGACCGGGTCGACCCGGCCGTCGAGCACCGGTTCGCCGACGGCGTCGCCGTACGGCTGCCCGCGGCGCTCGGCGGCGCCCAGCAGGCGCTCGACGACGCGTTCGGAGCCGGCGCGGGCGAGCGCTGGGCGGCGCTGCTGCGACGCGCCCGCCAGGTGTGGGAGTCCACCAGGCGCCCGCTGGTCGAGGAGCCGTTGACCACGCCCGAGCAGCGGGCGGCGCTGCGCGAGGACCCCTACCCGCACGCGGCGCGCCGCGGCCTGCTGCGTCGGCGCGCCCCCGGCACGCTGGCCGAGCTTGCCACGGCCGAGCTGCGCGAACCACGGCTCGCCGCGCTGCTCACGGGCACGGTGTGGGAGTACGGCGTGGACCCGGCGGTCGCGCCGCCGGGCGCGGCCGCCCTGGCGTACGTGGAGCGGAGCTTCGGCAGCTGGTATCCGGCGGGCGGCATGCGGGCGCTGGCCGACGCGGTGTACGAGCGGTGCCTTGAGCGCCGGGTGGAGTTCGTCTTCGGGACGGCCGCCGCGCGGATCCTGGCCAGGGAGGGCAGGGCCGGCGGCGTCGAACTGGCCGACGGGACCACGGTGCCCGCCGACTCGGTGGTGTGGGGGGCGCCGGGCCTCGGCGCCGCGGCGCCGCACGCCACCGGACGGCTCACCGTGCTGCTCGCGCTGCGCGGCCCGCGGCCGGCCGGCACCCCGCACCGCACGCTGGTGCACCGCGCGGACCTCGGCCGGCCACCGGTGCGGGTGCTGCGCCCCGACGACCCGGCGCTCAGGCCGGACGCGGACCACGAGACGGCGGTGCTCTCCGCGCCGGCGCCGGCGCACGGCGTGGGCGGCGTCGACTGGACGGCCCCCGGCGCGGCCGACCGGGCGGCCGATGAGCTGCTCGCGGCGGCCGAGGCGGTCGGACTGGACCTGGCGGGGCGGGTGTTGTGGCGCGAGACCAGGACCCCGGCGGACGTCGAACGGGACACCGGCATGCCGGGCGGCGTGCTCCCCACCCCGGCCCTGGCGGGCGCCGACGCGATGTTCCTGGCCGGGGCCAACACCGGCCGCCTCGCCGGCGCCTACCGCGTCGGCGCCCTCGCCCACCCGGGCGGCGGCCTCGCCCACGCCGGCATGTCGGGCGCGCTGGCCACGGGCCTGATCGTGGAGGGCCCGAACTGGCGGGGCTCCTACTGAACCGGCCTGCCGGCCTTAGCGGTTCGAAGGTTCCCCGGCCACGCGCCACCCGGCGCCGTCGACGCCGTCGGCGCTCCGCGCTGGGCCTTCCCCCCACCCACCCGCCCTTCTCGCGCTCCGCGCGAGGGACTCGGTCGCCACCGCCGACGACGCTGCCCGCGACGCCCGGCGGGACACCCACCCTTCCCGCGCTGCACGCGAGCGGTGGTCAGCACCCCACCGCGCTCCGCGCGAGGTGGCGCCGTGGGCCGGACGCGGCCGGTCAGTAGCGTTGGTCGTTGTTGTAGTAGTAGCCCTGGCCGGTGGTGGGGTCGTAGCCGTCCTGTTGGGGGTAGGCGCCGGGCTGTTGTTGGGCCTGGTAGTCGTAGCCCGCGTCGGCGGGGTTCGGCGAGTCGCGTTGCTGGGGGACCCAGACGCCGCCGGGTGGGGTCTCCTGGTAGTAGGAGTCTCCGTCGCCGTTGCCGTTCGACGACCACTGGTCGGTGGCGTAGCCGGTGGTGTACGTGGTGGGGTACGCGTCGGCCTGGGCGGTGGGTTGGCCGTCGGTGGCGGGGAAGGCCTGGGTGGCCGAGTAGTCGGCGTACTGGTCGCCGGAGTACGCCGCGTAGCTCTCGGTGGCGTCGACGTACGGCTGCTGCTCCGGCTGTGCGTAGCCGTAGCCCTGCTGCTGGTAGTAGTCCTGGTAGCCGGCTCCGACCGGCTGGCCGGTCTGGTCGCCGTATATCTCGTCGCCGCCGACCGCGTAGGTGTCCTGCTGGTAGGGCTCCTGGTAGGAGTGCTGCTCGCCGTAGCCCTGCTCACCGGCCTGCTGGGCGCCGTCGGTCGGGAAGCCGCCGTCGTAGCCGACGGTCGTGGGCTCGAGGGCCGGCACGCCCTCCACCGGGGTGTCGGCGCGCGGCAGTTCGGCCGGCGGGGCGGGCGGCAGCTCGGGCGCCGCGTCGTCCGGGCCGCCCACCTCGCGGCGGCGTCGGCTGCCGCCCGCGCCGCCGCCCAGCGCCCAACCGGTGGAGAAGCCGCGCCGGAAGGACAGCGTGACGAACGTCTGCCCGGTGGCGAAGGCGATGGTGCCGAGGGCGATCACCGGGACCGAGGGCATCAGCACGCCGAGCACCACGAGCAGGAAGCCGAAGAAGGCCACCAACCGCCAGCGCAGGCGCGCCTTGTACTGGAGAAGAACCTCGCCTAGCAGCCAGAGGGCGACGACCCCGAATGCGATGTAGAGGACCGCCCAGCCCATGTACGCCCCTTCTGGCAGGCATCTAGGTCCGCTGGTGCAGACCCAGATTCTTGTAGACGTCAAGCGTCGCCGTCGAGTGAAGTGTGGTGTTCAGCGTGACGAAGTGCAGCCCAGGGATGTCCTCGTCCATCAGCCTCGCACACAACTCCGTGGCGAAATCGATCCCGACCGAGCGTACAGCCATCGGGTCGTCCTTGACCGCGAGGATGGCCTTTTCCAGCTCCGGCGGGAAGGTGCTGTTGCTGAGCTGCTTGAAGCGCTCGATCTGGCGGACGTTGGCGATCGGCATGATCTCGGGAATGATCGGAACGTCGCAGCCTGCGGCGGCGACCCGGTCGCGCAGCCGGAGGTAGTGCTCGGCGTGGAAGAACATCTGGGTGATGGCGAAGTCGGCGCCCGCCCGGCACTTGTTGATGAAGTGCCGAACATCACTCTCCCAGTCGGTGGAGCGTGGGTGCATCTCGGGGAAGGCGGCCACGCCGACGCAGAAGTCCCCCGACTCCTTGATGAGGCTGACGAGTTCGGCCGCGTAGGTCACGCCCTCCGGGTGCCGCCGCCACTCCCCCATCGGGTCGCCCGGCGGGTCGCCGCGCAGCGCCAGCATGTTGCGGATGCCGGCGCCGGCGTACTGGCCGATGATGTTGCGCAGCTCGGCGACCGAGTGGTTGACGGCCGTGAGGTGGGCGACGGGGGTGAGGGTGGTCTCGGTGGCGATCCGCTCGGTGGCCAGCACGGTGCGCTCGCGCGAGCTGCCGCCCGCGCCGTAGGTGACGGAGACGAACGTGGGCGCGACCGCCTCGACCCGCCGGATGGCGTTCCACAGGGTGCGCTCGCCCGCTTCGGTCTTGGGCGGGGTGAACTCGAAGGAGAACGACCGCTCGCCGGCGGACAGCAGGTCACGGACGGTCTCCGCGCGGTCCGTCATCGTGCTGGGAATGCCAAGGGCCATGCTCGCAGGCTACCCAGCGCGACCGGGATCGACAGCCCCGTGTCCGGAACGCGGACGGCCGGCCGGAGCGCGCGGGGTCCCGGGCGCGCCTACGCGCGCTCGCGCAGCCGGCGGGACAGCGTCGCGGCGGCCTCGCCCGGGTCCGGCGCCTCGGTCAGGGCGCGCACCACGACGACGCGGCCGGCCCCGGCGTCGAGCACCTGGTCGAGGGTGGTGGCGTCGATGCCGCCGATGGCGAACCAGGGCTTGGCGCCGGCCCTGGCCGCCGCGTACTCGACGAGCGGCAGCCCGGGCGCGGCCCGGCCTGGCTTGGTGGGCGTCGGCCAGCAGGGTCCGGTGCAGAAGTAGCCGACGGCCGGGTCGGCGAGGGCGGCGTCCACCTGCGCGGGCTCGTGGGTGGAGCGGCCTATGAGGACGCCGTCGCCGAGGATGGCGCGGGCCGCCGGCACCGGCAGGTCGCCCTGGCCCAGGTGCAGCACGTCGGAGCCGGCGGCGTGGGCGACGTCGGCCCGGTCGTTGACGGCGAGCAGCCTGCCGTGCCGCCGGCAGGCGTCGGCCAGCACGGCCAGCAGTTCGAGCTCCTCGGCGGCCTCCAGGCTCTTGTCGCGCAGCTGCACGATGTCCACGCCGCCGGCCAGCACGGCGTCGAGGAACTCGGGCAGGTCGCCCTGGCGCTTCCTGGCGTCGGTGCACAGGTAGAGCCGGGCGTCGGCGAGCGCGCTCGTCCTGGTCATCCGGGGATCCCCCCCTCGGTCGTGGCGCGGCGGCCGGCCCGGGCGGGCCCGCGCCCGCCGCGGCGCACCCAGCCGGCGACCGCCCCCCCCCCCGTCAACCCGGCCCCCCCTATTTAGCCAAGGGGACGGCCCGGGCGGGCCGGCCGCCGGCCGGTCGTCACACGGCGAGCGCCTGCGCCCGGCGCTTCACCTCGGTCCCCCGATTGTTCCGCAGGGCCTCGGCCGGGGTGCCAGGCAGGCTGTCGTCCGGGGTGAACAGCCACTCCAGCATCTCCTCGTCGGAGAAGCCGTCGTCCCGCAGCAGCGTGAGGGTGCCGCCCAGGCCCTTGACGATCTTGCCGTCCCCGATGAACGCGGACGGCACCTGGAGAACGCGGTTCTCGCCCCGGCGCACGGCGATCAGCTGGCCCTCCTTGACCAGCTGCCGGACGCGGGTCACCTCGACGCCGAGTTCCTCGGCGATGTCGGGGAGGGTGAGCCAGGCGGGGACGAGAGCGTCGATCTTCGCATCAATCTCGGTCACGTCTCCAGCCTGCCATCTCGCACCGACAACCGTCAGCGCACGGCGGCCTTCAGTGGTACGGACGGGTCGGCGAGCAGCCGCGCGTCGAGCGGGGTTCCGCGCTCGACGAGCCGGCGGCCCTGGGTGAGGTCGCGCGGCTGGTCGACGGCGAGGACGGCGACGAGGCGGCCGGCGGAATCCAGCCAGCAGGCCGCCCAGGGCCCGTCGCCGGTCGGATCGCCCCGGGTGACCAGCGTCTCCTCGCCGGCTGCCGGGCCCTCGCCGCGCCGGCCGGCGTACTGCACGTGGCGGCCGAACTGCTCGGACCAGAAGTAGGGCACCGGGTCGTGGACGGCGGTTTCGCCGCGAATGCCGGCGGCGACGGTGCGTGGGCCCTGCAACGCGTTGTCCCAGTGGTGGACGAGCAGCCGCCGGCCGTAGCGGGCGGAGGGGTAGGAGGCGCAGTCACCGACGGCGTACACGTCGGGCACGCCGGTGCGCAGGCCGGCGTCCGTGCTGACGGAGCTGTCGGGGGCCAGCTCGACGCCGGAGCCGGCCAGCCAGCCGGTGGCGGGGCGGGAGCCGACGCCGACCAGCACGGCGTCGGCACCGAGCACCGTGCCGTCCGCGAGCTCGACCTCGCCTGACCTGACGGCCGTCACCCGCTGGCCGGTGCGCAGCTCGGCGCCGGCCGCGGCGTACCAGCGGCGCATGGGCTCGGTGATCTCGGGCGGCAGCGCGCCGGGCAGCGGGTGGTGGGCGGCCTCCACGACGGTCACCCGGCAGCCGGCCGCGGCGGCGGCCGTGGCGACCTCGGCGCCGATCCAGCCGGCGCCGACCGCCACCACGCTGCCACGGGCGGCGAGCACGGGACGCAGGGCGCGGGCGTCGTCGAGGGTGCGCAGCAGGTGGACTCCGGGCACGTCGCGGGTGCCGGGCAGGGTGACGGGTTCGGCGCCGGTGGCCAGCACCAGGTGGTCGTAGTCGAGAGGGCCGGCGTCGGTGTGCAGGCGCCGTCGGGCGGTGTCCAGCCCGGTGGCGGCGCGACCGAGCAGCAGTTCGGCGTCGAGCTCGGCGAAGTCGATGTCCAGCGCGGCGGCGTGCAGCGCGGACTCGTCGTCCGGGGCGAGCAGCGCGGCCTTGGACAGCGGCGGCCGGTCGTAGGGCCGGTGGCGCTCGGCGCCGAGCAGCGTGACGGCGCCGTCCCAGCCCTGCCCGCGCAGTTCGACCACCGTCTGCACGCCGGCCAGGCCGGCCCCCACCACCACGACTCGTCGTCCGCTCACGCCGGCAAGCGTAGGCGCTCCGCTGGTGGCGCCACGATGCCGCCGTCGATCGTGCACGGCACCGGCGTGACCGGCCGGCTGGGCCCCGGCGGGGCCCCGGTACTAGGCTGGCGGCGAGCAACCGCACCCACGGGAGCCCGGGCGGACCGGGCTGAGAGGGAGGCTGGCCGGCCTCCGACCGTATGAACCTGATCCGGGTCATGCCGGCGAAGGGAGGAGTTCGCATGGGCCAGCGCGCCATGCCCCGTACCGAGGACCGTGCCGACGTGCTGGTGGTCGGTGGCGGCGTCATCGGCCTGGTCACCGCCTGGCGGGCGGCCGGGCGCGGCCTGCGGGTGGCGGTGGTCGACCCCGAGCCGGGCCGTGGCGCGGCGTGGGTGGCCGCCGGGATGCTGGCGGCCGTCACCGAGCTGCACCACGGCGAGGAAGCGCTGCTCGACCTCAACCTGGCGTCGGCGGCGCGCTATCCGGCGTTCGCGGCCGAGCTGACCGAGGCGGCGGGCGCGGACATCGGCTACCGCGACTGCGGCACCCTCCAGGTGGCGCTCGACGCCGACGACCGGGCGGAGCTGCGGGAGTTGGAGCTGCTGCGGCGGCGTTGCGGCCTGGCAGCGAGCTGGCTGACGGGCCGCGAGTGCCGGCGTCTCGAACCGATGCTGGCGCCCAGGGTGCGCGGCGGTCTCCGGGTCGACGGCGACCACCAGACCGACCCACGGCGGCTCGCCGCCGCGCTGCGCACGGCCTGCGAGCGCGCCGGGGTGGTCTTCCACCGGGACGAGGCGCGGGAGTTGACAGTGGTCGGGGACCGGGCCACCGGGGTGGTGCTGGCCGGCGGCGGCCGGCTCGGCGCCGGGCAGACGGTGCTGGCCGCCGGCTGTCGCAGCGGCGAACTCGCCGGCCTGCCGCCCGAGGTGCGGGCACGGGTGCCGGTGCGGCCGGTCAAGGGGCAGGTGGTGCGGCTTCGGGTCCCGCCCGGCTACGCGCCGTTCCTCTCCCGCACGGTGCGCGCCGTGGTCCGCGGGGCCCAGGTGTACCTGGTGCCGAGGCTCAGCGGCGAGCTGGTGATCGGCGCGACGACCGAGGAGTTGGGCTTCGACACGACGGTGACGGCCGGCGGCGTGTACCAGCTGCTGCGCGACGCGCACGAGTTGCTCCCGGGCATCACCGAACTGCCGCTGGTCGAGACGCTGGCCGGGCTGCGGCCGGCCACCCCGGACAACGCCCCGCTGCTCGGCCCCAGCGGCCTCGAAGGACTGCACCTTGCCACCGGACACGGCCGCAACGGGGTGCTGTTGACCCCCATCACCGGCGAGGCGCTCGCCGAGTCCCTGACCACCGGCGAACTGCCGGACTACGCCCGCCCGTTCACCGCCGGGCGGTTCGTGACCGAGACCCGGGAGGTGCCGGCGTGAGCGACCGGTTGTCCCTCAGCTTGTCCGTCAGCGTGAACGGCACCGCGCGGCGGGTGCCGGCCGGCACCACCCTCGCCGCGCTGGTGGCCGAGCTGAGCACGGCGCCGAGCGGCATCGCCGCCGCCGTCAACGAGACCGTCGTCCCGCGCGGGCAGTGGGCGGCCACGGAGCTGGCCGCCGGCGACCGCGTCGAGGTGCTGACCGCCGTCCAGGGAGGCTGACATGCCCGACGTACCCGAAGCGAAGGATCCGCTGGTCATCGGCGGGCTGCGGCTCTCCTCGCGGCTCGTCATGGGCACCGGCGGGGCGCCGAGCCTCGCGGTGCTGCGGGACGCGCTGGTCGCGTCCGGCACCGAACTGACCACGGTCGCCATGCGGCGCCTGGACCCGGGGGTGCGCGGCTCGGTGCTCTCGGTGCTCGACGAGCTCGGCATCCGGCCGCTGCCGAACACCGCCGGCTGCCACACGGCGGGCGAGGCCGTGCTCACCGCGCGCCTCGCGCGGGAGGCGCTGGGCACCGACCTCATCAAGCTGGAGGTCGTCGCGGACGAGCGCACGCTGCTGCCGGACCCGGTGGGCACCCTGGAGGCGGCGGAGACGCTGGTGGACGACGGCTTCACGGTGCTGCCGTACACCAACGACGACCCGGTGCTGGCGCGCCGCCTGGAGGACGCCGGCTGCGCGGCCGTCATGCCGCTCGGCTCGCCGATCGGCTCGGGCCTCGGCATCCGCAACCCGCACAACTTCCAGCTGATCACCGAGCGGGCCGGCGTCCCGGTGATCCTCGACGCGGGCGCCGGCACGGCCTCGGACGCGGCGCTGGCGATGGAACTCGGCTGCGCCGGCGTGATGCTGGCCTCGGCGGTGACACGGGCCCGCCGCCCGGTCCTGATGGCGGAGGCCATGCGGCACGCGGTGGCGGCCGGCCGCCTGGCCTTCCTGGCCGGCCGCATCCCGCGCCGCCACTTCGCGGAGGCGTCGTCGCCGGTGGACGGCATGGCCGAACTCGACCCCGAGCGTCCGGCTTTCACGAGCTGATCGTTCGTACTGATATACGATCCACGGGCGTCGCCATCGACGCCGGCCACGTGGGCCGAGGGGGAAAATTTCATCGCGTCCTCGTGGGGGGATCCATGACGACGGCATCGCCAGCGTCTCCGCCTGACCCGCCTGGCGGCGGACCGCCAACCACGCCGGCCACGGACGCGGCGCCGACGCCGACGGAGCCGGCGGACGCGCGACCGGACGTCGGGCCGACCGCCGCGCCCGGTGGCGAACCGGCTCCGCCTGGCGGCGTACCGCCGGCCGCCAAGGCCCGGACACCACCGGCGGCGGCAGGCACCACGGCTGCGCCGCAGGCGGCACCTGGCAACGCGCCAACCTCGCCCACGGCGGCAACCACGCCCGGCGGCCAACCACCGGCTCCGCCTGCCGGCGGAGATGCGCCGCAGGCGGCCCTGACCCGGCCGCCGCAGGCGCCGTCCAGCGCCGACACCACGCCGCCACCGAGCAGCGAGCCGGCCGCCACGCGCGGCGGCGACGCACCGCCCGCGCCCAGCGGCCAGCCACCGGCACCGCCGGACAGCGCGCCGCCGGCGCCCGACGCCGACGCAGCGCGGCCGGACGTCAGGCCGACCGCCGCGCCCGACAACGAACCGGCTCCGCCTGGCGGCGAACGGCCGACCATCGGGCCTCAGCCATCGGGAGACGCGGAGGCCGCTCCGCCTGCCGGCGGAGAGCCCGCCGCCGGCGACGACACACCGCAGGCGCCAACGGCCCGCACGCCACAGCCGCCGCCCGGCACCGACACCACACCGCCACCACGCAGCGAACCGACCGCCACACCCGGCGACGAACCACCCGCACCCACGAAGCCGTCCCGCCCCGGTCCCGCCCCCACGCCCGGCGGCCAGCCGTACCGCACGCCGCCGGCCGTCGGGCCCTGGGCGTCTCCGACCGCCGCGTCCGGCGGCGGGTGGCCGCCCGTGGTGGGCCACGGTGGCCAACCGGTCGGGCCGTGGCCGGCCCCGCCGTACGGCGGCCAGCCGCCGCCGGCCGTGGCAGGCGTGGCGGTCGTCGCGTTGGTGTTCGCGATCGTGCTCTTTCCCGTCGGGTTGATCCTCGGCATCGTCGCGCTGGCGCGCGTCGTCGAGTCCCGGGAGCGCGGCAGGGGGCTGGCCGTCGCGGCGATCGTCGTCGCCGGGCTGCAGATCGTGGGGCTCGCGTCCCTCTTCTCCTTCGTCGCGCTCAACGACGACCGGCGGAGCGACCGGGCCGGCGTCGAGGAGGCGCGGTCCGGGCCGCCCGCCGAGGACCCCGGGCGGGAGATCTCCGTGTTCGACCTGGCGGTCGGGGACTGCTTCTCGGCGGGCGCCGGCCTCGACAGCGTCACCGACGTGACCGTGCTGTCCTGCGGCGCCCCACACGAGTCCGAGATGTTCGCCGCCTTCGACATCGACGAGTACGGCGACTTCGGCCTCACCTACCCGGGCGAGGAGGCGCTGTTCGACGTCGCCGAGGTGGGGTGCGCCGAGGCGTTGCCCGGCTATGTGCTGGACGTCTGGGCCATCCCCCTGGAGGTCAGCTGGTTCTACTACTACCCGGAGGAGGTCGGCTGGCGGTACGGCGACCGCGAGGTGCTGTGCTACCTCGGCGACGTGAACGGCGGCGAGCTGACTGGTGGTTCGCTGCGCGGGGACGAGGCGGCGCTGACGCCGAGGGCGCTGGAGTACCTGGAGGTCACCGCCGCCGTGGAGGCCCTGATCACGCGCGAGCCGCTGGAGGACGCGTCGGTGGACGAGCAGCGCGCGTGGGCGGGGCAGATGGCGGACGCGCTGGCGCGCGAGGCCGACGCGCTGGAGGCGGGCGGCTGGTACGGGGAGGCGTCCCGGCTGGTCGACGACCTGGTCGCGGCACGGCGGGAGAGCCTCGATCACTGGCGGGCGGCGGCGGACGCGACGGCGCGGGCGGACCTGGACGCGCTGGTCGAGCTCGGCTACTCGACCCTCGGGGTGGAGATCGAGGTGGAGATCCGCCGGCTGCTCGACCTCGACGTCGGTGGGTGGTGAGCCGCGCCGTCCCGCGTTCGGTCACCGTTCGGCTGCAGTCCCGCCCCGACCTCGTCGTGGGCCGGTGGTGCGGGTTGGCCGGCTCGTAAACTGACCGACCGTGGACACCACCCTTCAGGACCCGCTGATCGGGCATGTACTTGACGGCCGTTACCGCGTCGTACGGCGGATCGCGGTCGGCGGCATGGCCACGGTCTACCGGGCCGTCGACACCCGACTCGACCGGGTGCTGGCACTGAAGGTGATGCACCCCTCGCTCGCGGGGGACGCGTCGTTCACCGAGCGGTTCATCAGGGAGGCCAGATCCGTCGCCCGGCTCGACCACCCCAACGTGGTGGGCGTTCTCGACCAGGGCACGGACGGCCCGTACGTCTACCTGGCGATGGAGTACGTCGCCGGCTGCACCCTGCGGGACGTGCTGCGGGACCGCGGGGCGCTCCAGCCGCGCGCCGCGCTCGACGTGGTCGAGCCGATGCTCGCGGGGCTCGCCGCCGCGCACCGGGCCGGTCTCGTGCACCGCGACATCAAGCCGGAGAACGTGCTGATCGGCGACGACGGCCGGGTGAAGGTGGCGGACTTCGGCCTGGTGCGGGGCGCGGAGGGGCCGACCTCGGCGACCACCGGGGCGCTGCTCGGCACCGTCTCCTATCTGGCGCCCGAGCAGATCGAGAGCGGCACGGTGGACGCCCGCACCGACGTCTACGCCTGCGGGGTGCTGCTCTACGAGCTGCTGACCGGCGTCAAGCCGCACCGGGGCGACTCGCCTGCGCAGGTGCTGTTCCGGCACGTGAACCACGACGTTCCCGCGCCCTCGGCGGCGGTGCCAGGGCTGCCGGCCGCCCTCGACGAGCTGGTGGCGCGGGCCGCCTCGCGCGACCCGGAGGGCCGCCCGGCGGACGCGGCGGCGCTGCTCGGCCTGGTCAGGGCGGCCAGGGCCGGCCTGAGCGACGCGCAGCTGGACACGGCGCCGCCGTCGGTGGCGGCGGCCGACCCCGGCGAGGTGGGGCCAGAGGACCGAACCCGGATCGTGCCGCTGCCGCCCGGGGTGCGGGCGAGTGCGCCGGACGGTGCGGGCGGCGGCCTGGACGACGTGGCGCACACGGCCAGGATCGATCTCCCGCCGCTGCCGCCCGAGGAGCCTCCGGGGGTGGTCCTGCGTCGCCGGCTCTCGCGCCGTGGCCTGGTGAGCCTGGTGGTGGGCGCGCTGCTGGTGCTGGGGATCGGCGTCGGCGCCTGGTACGTCAACTCGGGCCAGTTCCTGCGGACGCCCGGGGTGCTCGGGCTCAGCCAGGAGGAGGCCGAGGAACAGCTGCGCGCGGCCGGGCTCGACGTGCGGGTCGAGGAGGACTTCTCGGAGAACGTGGACCCGGGCCACGTCGTCTCCACAGAGCCGGAGCGGGGGGCCCGTGTCCGGCGCAACGACACGGTGACCATCACCGTCTCGCAGGGCCCGCCGGTCACCGTGGTGCCGAACCTGCGGGGCATCCCGCTGGACGAGGCGCGGGAGCAGCTGGCGGACGCGCAGCTGACCGTGGGCGAGGTGGTGGAGCGGTTCTCCACCGAGGTGGCGCGGGGCTCGGTGATCGAGACCGAGCCGGACAGCGGCACCGAGCGCCGCCCCGACACGCCGGTCGACCTGGTGGTGAGCCGGGGCGAGGAGGTGTCGGTGCCGGACGTGGTGGGTCTCACCGAGAGTGCGGCGCGGCAGCGGCTCGCGGCGCTCGACCTCGAGGTCGAGATCGCGTCCGAGCGGGTGTTCTCCGGGGAGGAGGCGGGCACGGTGGCCGCCCAGGACCCGCGGGGCGGCCGGTCGGCGGCGGCCGGGGAGACGGTCACGCTGACCATCTCCAGGGGGCCGGAGATGATCGTGGTGCCCGACGTCCGGGGCATGGACGAGGACGAGGCCAGGGACACGCTCGAGGAGGCCGGTTTCGAGGTGTCGGTGCGCCGGCTCTTCTTCACCGGAACGGTCTTCAACCAGTCGGTGCACAGCGGGGACAGCGCGCCGCGCGGCTCGACCATCACCATCTGGGTGCGCTGAGAGGGTGCCCGCCGGACACGACGGGCATCACTCATAAAATCACACCAAATCCGGGCATCCTTCTCCTTATTCGCCTTTGCCGCAGCGAAATACCGGCAATCGTGTGATGCCGCTCACAGGACGCACGTCACATACGAAAGCGCTTAGTGGATAACCCCCACGGCAATTACCCCTGCGACACGCCCGCGCAGGGGTGGGGGCATTTATCAGAAACACTACCGACGCTAGTACAAGCGGTCATTGCATTCGCTTTTTAAAGGCTGTTAACAAGTTCCTCGCAATCCCTGCGATCGCCCGCGATCCCCACGCGAGAGAACGAGGTCCCCGCAATGGCCGCTCAGCCCAGCGCTTCCCCATCAGGCAACAAGCCCCGCATGACCCGATTGCAGAGAACCACCACGACCGCGCTCGCCACCTGTGGCGCGGCCGCTCTCGCGCTGACCCTGGTGCCCGCGTCCGCCGGCGCGAACGAGGCACGGAACGTGGGCTGGAACGTGCGCGCCGACGACGTGCCGGGCCAGCGGGCCGACTCGGCCGCCCAGCCGGGCCAGGACGCCCACGAGGAGGCCCAGGCGCGCGCCGAGGCCGTACGAGCCGAGCTGGCCGAGCGCCGGGCCGAGAGCGAGCGGGTGGCCGTGGTGGACGCCGCGGACGCGGCCGCCGCCGAGCGGCAGGCCGAGGAGGAGGCCGAGGCCGAGCGCCGGGCCGCCGAGGCCCGCGCCGCCGAGGAGGAGGCCGCGAGCCGCGCCGCCGAGCGGGCCACCCAGGTCTCCGAGCCGGCGAGCGAGCCGGTCGCGGAACCGGTCGCGGAACCGGTGGCCGAGCCCGTGGCCGAGCCGACCGCCACCACCTACCCGGACAACCTGGACGGGTGGATCCGCGAGGCGCTCGACATCATGGCCGACCACGGAATTCCCGGCACCTACGACGGCCTTTACCGCAACATCATGCGGGAATCCAGCGGTAACCCGAACGCGGTGAACGACTGGGACATCAACGCGATCAACGGAACGCCGTCCATCGGCCTGCTCCAGGTCATTCAGCCGACCTTCGACACCTATCACGTCGAGGGCACGCCCTACGACCTCTACGACCCCGTCGCCAATATCGTCGCGGCCGCCAACTACGCCTGGCACCGCTACGGTTCGATCGACAACGTCAACGGCCCCTACTGATCGGGCCGATGGCGAACTCGCCACGACCGCCTGGCATTCTGGGTCGGTGAGCAGCTCTCTCCATCGCGAACGCAATCCGATCGGCGGCCACGTCCCCGTAGCCGGGGGCCTGGCCGCCGTCGGCGTTCCCTACGCCCACGCGCTCGGCGCCGAGACCCTCCAGGTCTTCGTCGCCAACCCGCGCGGCTGGGCGACGCCGCCGGGAAACCCGCGCCAGGACGAGGAGTTCCGCGTCGCCTGCGCGGACGCCGGGCTGCCCGCGTACGTGCACGCGCCGTACCTGATCAACCCCGGCTCGGCCGACGAACTCACCGCCGAGCGCTCCGTGGTGTCCCTGCGTCACTCGCTGCGCCGCGCCCGCGACATCGGCGCGCTCGGCGTCGTCGTGCACACCGGCTCGGCCACCGGCGGGCGCACCAGGGCGGTGGCCCTCGCCCAGGTACGGCGGCTGCTGCTCCCGCTGCTCGACGAGTTGACCCACCCCGACGACCCCTGGCTGCTGCTGGAGCCGACCGCGGGCCAGGGCGCCTCGCTCTGCTCGCGGATCGAGGACCTGGGTCCCTACTTCGACGTGCTCGACCGCCACCCGAGGCTCGGCGTCTGCCTCGACACCTGCCACGTCTTCGCCGCGGGACACGACCTGGCCGCGCCGGGCGGCGTCGCGGCGACCCTCGCCGAGCTGACCGAGGTCGCCGGCCCTGGGCGGCTCCGGCTGATCCATGCCAACGACTCCAAGGAGCCGGCCGGCGCGCACCGCGACCGACACGCCAACATCGGCGCCGGCCACATCGGCGCCGGGCCCTTCGCCGAGCTGCTGCGCCATCCGGCGACGGCCGGCGTGCCGCTCGTCATCGAGACGCCCGGCCGACAGCCGGGCCACGCGGCCGACGTCGCCCGCCTCAAGGCGCTACGCGCGGCAGTCTAGAGCTCGGGGCCCTCGCCGGGCTCCTCCTGGTAGGAGTACCGCTGCTCACGCCACGGGTCCCCGACGTTGTGGTAGCCGCGCTCCTCCCAGAAGCCGCGCCGGTCGGCCGTCATGTACTCCACACCACGCACCCACTTGGGGCCCTTCCAGGCGTACAGGTGCGGCACGACGAGACGCAGCGGGAAGCCGTGCTCCGCGGTGAGGAGCTCGCCGTCCCGGTGGGTGGCGAAGACGACGTCCTCCCGGTCGAAGTCGGAGAGCCGCAGGTTGGCGCTGTAGCCGTACTCCGCCCAGACCATCACGTGCGTCGTCCCGGGCGCCGGCGGCGCGAGCCGGAGGAGGGTGGCGGCCCGCACCCCGCCCCACTCCTGGCCCAGCATGCTGAACTTGGTGACGCAGTGCAGGTCGCTGACGACCGTCTCGTACGGCAGCGCGGAGAACTCCTCATGGGTCCAGCAGTGCTTGTCGCCGTCCGCGGTGGCGCCGAAGACGCGGAACTCCCAACGTTCGGGCCGGAATCGGGGCACCGGACCGTAGTGCGTGACCGGCCAGCCCCGCTGCGGTCGCTGACCGGGGGGCAGCCGCCCCGCCTCCCCCACTCGGTTGTCCGGCTGACCCATGCCTCCATGGTGACAGACCCCTCGGGACCGGCCGCACCGCCACCCCACGACCGCCGCGAAAACGGCGAGAACTGCGCAATTCGGTAAGCCTTCACTTACTGGACGGATCGCCCGCGCGGTGCCACGATGCGCGGACGGTCCGGCCGGTCTGCCGGAGACGAGCGAACGCCAGGGAAGGAGCGCGCCGCCATGCAGGGCGACCCCGAGGTCATCGAGTTCCTGAACGAACAGCTGACGGCCGAACTGACGGCCATCAACCAGTACTTCCTGCACGCCAAGATGCAGGAGAACTTCGGGTGGACCAAGCTGGCCGCCTACACGCGGGCCGAGTCGTTCGACGAGATGCGACACGCGGAGGTCCTGACCGACCGCATCATCTTCCTGGAGGGTCTGCCGAACTACCAGCGGCTCTTCCACGTGCGGGTCGGCCAGACGGTCACCGAGATGTTCCAGGCCGACCGGCAGATCGAGGTCGAGGCCATCGACCGCCTGCGGCGCGGCATCGAGGTGATGCGGGCCAAGCACGACATCACGTCGGCCAAGATCTTCGAGGCCATCCTCAAGGACGAGGAGCACCACATCGACTACCTCGACACCCAGCTCGAACTCGTCGAGAAGCTGGGCGAACCGCTCTACATCGCCCAGCAGATCAAGCAGCCGGGCAGCTCGGACGACGGGCCTGGCGAGGACCTCTAGCTCGGGTAGCCCGGGCCCGGGGCCCGGCCGGCCGCCCCCACCGCGTCGAGCGCGGCGGGGGCGACGGGGGCCTGCGGAGCGAGCGCCGCGGCCGACGGGCGGGCGCGGCCGAGTATGCACTGGATGCGCCGCACGCACGAACCGCAGTCGGTGCCGGCCTTGCACTCGGAGGCGATCTGCCGCGGCGTCACGGCACCGGCCGCGGCGCGCTCGCGCACCTGCCGCTCCGTGATGCCGAAGCACGAGCAGACGTACACCTTCAACCCTCCGAACAGCGACACAGCAAAGTGAGGTAAACCTAACCTTACCCGCTGCCCGGAGAGGGCGACACCCCGGGGTCTGTGGCTCCCGCCACCTACGCCCGGTACATCTCCGCCACCAGGAACGCGAGGTCGAGCGACTGGCTGCGGTTCAGCCGCGGGTCGCACGCCGTCTCGTACCGCTGGTGCAGGTCGTCGACGAAGATCTCGTCCCCGCCGCCCACGCACTCGGTGACGTCGTCGCCGGTCAGCTCGACATGGATGCCGCCCGGGTGGGTGCCGAGCCCCTTGTGGACCTCGAAGAAGCCCTTGACCTCGTCCAGCACGTCGTCGAAGCGCCGCGTCTTGTGGCCGGAGGCCGCCTCGAAGGTGTTGCCGTGCATCGGGTCGCAGACCCACGCCACCTGGGCGCCGGACGCCGTGACCTTCTCCACCAGCGTGGGCAGCCGGTCCCTGATCTTGTCCGCGCCCATCCGGGTGATGAACGTCAGCCGCCCCGGCTCCCGCTCCGGGTCCAGGCGGTCGATCAGCGCCAGCGCCTCCTCGGGCGACGTCGTCGGCCCCAGCTTGACGCCGATCGGGTTCCGGATGCCGGCCGCGAACGCGACGTGCGCCCCGTCGAGCTGCCGGGTCCGCTCCCCGATCCACACCATGTGGCCCGAGACGTCGTACAGCTGCCCGGTACGCGAGTCCGTCCGCGTCAGGGCGCCCTCGTAGTCGAGCAGCAGCGCCTCGTGCGAGGAGTAGAACTCCACCGAGTGGAACTCCGCCGGGTCCGCGCCGCAGGCCCGCATGAAGTTCAGCGCGTTGTCGATCTCCCGCGCCAGCGCCTCGTAGCGCCGGCCGGCCGCCGAGTTGCGCACGAAGTCCTGGTTCCAGGCGTGCACCTGGCGCAGGTCCGCGTAGCCGCCCGTGGTGAAGCCGCGCACCAGGTTCAGCGTGGAGGCCGACGCGTGGTACATCCGCCGCAGCCGCTCCGGGTCGGGCACCCGGGCCTCCTCGGTGAACTCCGCGCCGTTGACCGAGTCGCCGCGGTAGGACGGCAGCGTCACGCCGTCCCGCGTCTCCGTCGGCTTGGAACGCGGCTTGGAGTACTGGCCCGCGATCCGGCCCACCTTCACCACCGGCACCGCCGCCGCGTACTGCAGCACGGCGCTCATCTGGAGCAGCGTCTTCAGCTTCGCCCTGATCTGGTCGGCCCCGACCTGGTCGAACGCCTCGGCGCAGTCGCCACCCTGCAGCAGGAAAGCCTCACCCCGCGCCACCGCGCCCAACCGGGCGCGCAGCTGGTCGCACTCGCCGGCGAACACCAGCGGCGGATAGGACTCCAGGTCAGCGACGACGGCCCGCAGGGCGTCGGTGTCCGGGTAGTCGGGCTGCTGGGCCGCGGGAAGGTCACGCCAGGCGGGCGTGCGGTGGCTGCTGTCTGGGTTCACGCTCACGCGCTCCACATTACGGGGTGGTGTCCACCTCTTTTCGGCCCCGGCCGGGGAATGAGACGGGCCCGACACCGACCCCCCTGGTGTACAGTCCCCCACATGTTCGCGCAGCAGACCAGCTCCTGGTGGTGGACCGCTCATCCGGCGGCCCACTGATCGCGCGACACCCGAAACTCCGCGAAGGCCGCCCGAGGGGCGGCCTTCGGTGTTTCCGCGGGCCGTCCCCTCTCGATCTCCCAGCAGATCCCCGCAGAAGGGACCACCCTCCGTGCCCGACACCGCGCGCCTCCTGGCCGCCCTCCACACCGACCCCGACGCCAGCACCCCGTTCGCGCTGCTGCGCCGCCGCGCCCCGGGCCGCGACCCCGGCCTGGTCGAGCTGCTGACCGGCCCCGTCGTCGAGCTCGACCGGCTCGCCGAGCTGCCACGCCACGAGCACGCGCTCGCCCTGGTCCCCTTCCGCCAGCTCGCCGAGCGCGGCTTCGAGGTCACCGACGACGGCACCCCGCTCGCCGTGCTGCTCCCCGACACCGTGCGCGAGCTGCCGGTCGACGAGGTGCTCGCCGCCCTGCCCGACCACCATGTCGCCGTCACGGACGGCGGCTTCGACCTCGACGACGCGGCCTACGAGCGCGTGGTGGCGGACGTGGTGGAGCACGAGATCGGCGCCGGCCAGGGCGCCAACTTCGTGATCAAGCGCACCTTCACCGGGCGGATCGACGGCTTCACGCGCCGCGACGCGCTGGCCCTCTTCCGCCGGCTGCTGACCGTCGAGCGCGGCGCGTACTGGACCTTCGTGGTGCACACCGGCGACCGGGTGCTGGTCGGGGCGAGCCCCGAGGTGCACGTCCGGATGAGCGGCGACACCGTGGTGATGAACCCCATCAGCGGCACCTACCGCTACCCGGCGGCGGGCCCGAGCGTGGCCGGGCTGCTGGCGTTCCTCGACGACCGCAAGGAGACCGAGGAGCTGTCGATGGTGGTCGACGAGGAGCTGAAGATGATGTGCGCCGTCGGCGACCAGGGCGGTGTGGTCGTCGGACCCCGGCTCCGGGAGATGGCGCACCTCGCGCACACCGAGTACGAGCTCAGGGGCCGCAGCACGCTCGACGTGCGGGACGTGCTGCGGGAGACGATGTTCGCGGCCACCGTCACCGGCAGCCCGCTGGAGAACGCCTGCCGGGTGATCAACCGGCACGAGCACGGCGGCCGCGGCTACTACGCGGGGGCGCTGGCGCTGCTGACGGCGGACGGTGTGGACTCGCCGATCCTGATCAGGACCGCCGACATCGACGCGCGCGACGGCCGGCTGCGGGTAACGGTCGGCGCCACGCTGGTGCGCGGCTCCGACCCGGCCGGCGAGGTCGCCGAGACCCACGCCAAGGCGGCCGCCGTGCTCACGGCGCTCGGCGTACGCCCCGGCCGGCCGGCCGCCACCGGGACGCCGCTCCCCCGGCTCGCCGACGACCCGCGCGTACGGGCGGCGCTCGCCGCGCGGCGCGCCGGCCTGGCGCCGTTCTGGCTCCGGATGCGGGACGCCGCCGAGGCCGCGACCGCCGCCGGTCCCGACGTGCTGGTGCTCGACGCCGAGGACACGTTCACCTCGATGCTGGCCCACCTGCTGCGCTCGACCGGCGCCCACGTCACCGTCCTCCGCTACGACGCGCCCGACGCGCGGCGGCGGGCGCTCGCCCACCCAGGACCGGTCCTCCTCGGCCCCGGCCCCGGCGACCCACGCGACCAGGCCGACCCCAAGATGCGGGTGCTGCGCTCGCTCACGACCGAACTCCTCGCCGGACCGACCCCGGTGATCGGCGTCTGCCTCGGCCACGAACTGGTCGCCGCCCACCTCGGCCTCGAACTCGTCCGCAAGCGGCGCCCCTTCCAGGGCGCGCAGGAACGGATCGACCTCTTCGGCCACGAGGAGACCGTCGGCTTCTACAACTCGTACGTGGCCCACTGCGACGACGCCTCGGCGGCGGGCCTGGCCGCGCGCGGCGTCACGGTGAGCCGGGACGCGACGACGGGCGAGGTCCACGCGCTACGGGGGCCCGGCTTCGTCTCGGTGCAGTTCCACCCGGAGTCGGTTCTGACGCTGAACGGTCCGGTGATCGCCACGGCCCTGACATCCCACGCGACGGTCCGCGCGTAACGGCCTGGCGGCCAGTGCGGGGGCGCTCCGCTCGGGTGGGACGGCGACGCCGGCGTGCGGCGCGCTCGCGCTCCGCGCGGTGTTGCCCCCACCCACCCGCCCTGGACCGCGCTCCGCGCGGACGAAGGCGCGCGGCGCGCGCGACCCGGCGCTCCGCGCGGGGGCGACGGCGCAGCCGCGCCGCACGCGGTGCGTGGCCTGGAGCCGCGGCCCTCCGCGTCGGGGTCCCCACCCACCCACCCGCCCTTCTCGCGCCCCGGGCGGGGGCAGGCGCGCGTTGAGCGGCCGGGGGGCTGCGGGGGGTGCCCCGGCGCTCCGTGCGGGTGCGGGTGCGCGCCGCCGCGCTGCGCGCAGCCGGGCCGGACGCGGGTGCGCTGCCGGCAGGGCCGAGGGCCCACGGCGGCTGCGCCGCCGGGCCGCGCGGCCCGTGCCGCGCGAGGCCACCCTCCCCCAGCTAACGCTGGGAGGTGCCCCCAGGGGCGGGTGGGTGGGCGCGGCACCGCATGGCCGCCAGGCCGGCACGCGGCTGCGCCGCGCTTGGCCCGCGGGCCGCAGGCCGCGGGCCAAGCGCCCAGCGGAACCTCAGTCCAGGCCGCGTTCGATCGCGTAGCGGACCAGTTCGGCGCGGTTGTGGAGCTGGAGCTTGCCCAGCGTGTTCTGGACGTGGTTCTGGACCGTCCGGTGCGAGATCACCAGGCGTTCGGCGATCTGCCGGTAGGTGAGCCCCTTGGCGACCAGCCGCAGCACCTCCGTCTCGCGCTCCGTGAGGTGCGGGACATCGTCGGCGACGGCGGTCGAGGCCGCGGCGGCGGCCGCCAGGCGGCGGTACTCGCCGAGGACGAGGCCGGCCAGCCCTGGGGTGAAGACGGGTTCGCCGGACGCCGTGCGGCGGACCGCGTCGACCAGTTCCGCCGCGCTCGCGGACTTCACCAGGTAGCCGGTGGCACCCGCCTTCACCGCCTCCAGCACGTCCCGCTGCTCACCGCTCGCGGACAGCACGAGCACCCTGACCTCGCCCGCCAGCTGGCGGCAGACCTCGGCGCCCGGCAGCCCCGGCAGGTTGAGGTCGAGCACCAGCACGTCCGGCCGCGCGGCCCGCGCCCGGCTCACGGCCTGTGGGCCCTCGCCCGCCGTGGCGACGACCTCCATGCCGGCCTCGCCCAGGTCGCGGGCCACAGCGTCGCGCCACATCGGGTGGTCGTCGACCACCATCACCCGCACCGCGGCTGTCGACGAACTCACCGGTCCACTCCCTTCGGCACCCGCAACTCGACCTCCGTGCCCTGTCCGGGCACCGATCCCCACTCGGCGCCGCCGCCGAGGTCGCGCAGCCGCCCCCGGATGGACTGGGCCACGCCGAGGCGGCCCTCGGCCGCCGCCGCGGCGAGCCGGCCAGGGGGGATGCCGGGCCCGTCGTCCCGCACCGTGACGAGCACCGCGTCGGGCTCGTCCTCCAGCAGTATCCACGCGCTGGCGGTCGGCCCGGCGTGCCGGCGGACGTTGTCGAGGGCGGCCTCCACGGCGGCCGTCAGCTCACGCGCCGCCCGGGCCGGCAGTTCGACGGGCGTGCCGGGCCCCACCAGGGTGACGCGTTCGCCGCGTCCGGCGGCGGCCGCCAACAGCACCCCGACGTCCTCGCGTTCCGACGCCACCGGCGTGCGCGGGGGCGGGTCGGCGACCAGCGTCCGCAGCGCGCGCTCCTGTTCGCCGGCCAGCCGGCCGAGCTCCGCGGCCTCGCCGCCGAGCGCCGTGCCACGCCGCTGGACCATCGCCAGCACCTGGAGCACGCCGTCGTGGATGTCCCTGGCCAGCCGCTCGCGCTCCCTGGTGGCCGCCTCGATCCGCAGCGCCCTGGCCAGCGCCCGCTCGCTGGCCCGCGCCACCTCGACCACGTAGCCGATGGCGACGGCCGCCACGCACACCAGCACGGCGTTGTGCAGCGCCGTGCCGGAGAGGCGGCCGTCCTCGGCGAGGTTGGCGGCCCCCATGCCGACCGCCGCCGCTCCGCCCCAGCGCCAGCCGCCCTTGAGGGCGACGGCGAGCACCGGTCCCGCGACCCAGATCGACGGCAGCGTCGGACCGACCGTCGCGTGCGGGTCGGCGGCCAGGGTGAGGAGCGTGCCGCCCACCGCCATCGTCAGGTCGACGGCCAGGAACCCGGGGGTGCAGCGCTCGGCCGAGGCCACCAGGGGGGTGGTGAACAGCGTCCAGAGGGTGAGCGCGGCCAGGTAGCCGGCGCCGACCAGCGGTCGGCCGTAGTCGTCGTGGGCGAGGAGGAAGAGGCCGAGCGCGTAGGTCAGGGACAGCAGCCGGTAGCCGGTGAGCGCGCGCCACAGCGGTCGCTCCACGGACATGCGCTACTCCTTCGTCTCCCCCGGGGCCGCGTCGCCTGACTCGTCCTTGGCCGCCTCGGCCATCATCCGCTTGGCGACGGTGGCGTACATGTCCACGTACTCCTGGCCGGAGAGTTTCATGATCGCGTACATGACCTGGTCGGTCACCGAGCGGAGGATGAAGCGGTCCTCGTCCATCCCCTGGTAGCGGCTGAAGTCGAGCGGCTCGCCGATCCGGATGCCGGGCCGCATCAGCTTGGGGACGACCTTGCCCGGCGGCTGGATCTTCTCGGTGTCGATCATGGCGACGGGTATCACCGGCGCCCCGGTGGCCAGGGCTATCCGGGCCAGGCCGCCGGGCTTGCCGCGGTAGAGGCGGCCGTCGGGGGAACGCGTGCCCTCGGGGTAGATGCCGAACAGCTCGCCCCGCTCGATCACCGATATGCCGCTGCGTATCGCGGCCTCGCCGGCGGCGCGCCCGCCGGAGCGGTCCACCGGCAGCTGGCCGACGCCCTTGAAGAAGGCGGCCGTCAGCCGGCCCTTGAGCCCGGGCGAGGTGAAGTACTCGGCCTTGGCGATGAAGGTGACCTTGCGGTCGAGCACGGCCGGTAGGAAGAAGGAGTCGGAGAACGACAGGTGGTTGCTGGCGAGGATCGCCGGCCCCTCGGCGGGCACGTGTTCCCCGCCTTCCACCCAGGGGCGGAAGACCACCTTGAGTCCCGCCCCGACGGACATCTTCATCGCCCCGTACAGCACCCCGTCAACCTCCCGTGTTCTATGAGGCCGACCTTACTGGGGAATAGGGTTACTGGCGCCCTACGAGCCGAACGGAGCGAGCAGACGATGCGCCTTCTTCCCGGGGCGGAGCCCTACGCACACCACGGCTCGTCGACCGGCGTCCTGCTGTGTCACGGATTCACCGGCACCCCGCACTCCCTGCGCCCCTGGGCCGAACACCTGGCGGATCGCGGCCTGACCGTCTCGCTGCCGCTGCTGCCCGGGCACGGCACCCGCTGGCAGGACATGCGGCACACCGGCTGGGCAGACTGGTACGCGACGGTCGACCGGGAGCTGCGGGAGCTCGGGCGCCGCTGCGAGACGGTGTTCGTGTGCGGTCTCTCGATGGGCGGCGCGCTGGCGCTGCGGCTCGCGGCCCGGCACGGCGCGGCGGTGGCCGGGGTCGCCGTCGTCAATCCGGGGGTCACCTTCCCCTCCAGGGCGGGTTTCCTGCTGCCGGTGCTGCGCCATGTGGTGCCGAGCGCCAAGGGGATCGTCTCCGACATAGCGAAGGAGGGCGTCACGGAGTCCGGGTACGACCGGGTGCCGCTGCACGCGGCCCACTCGCTGCGCACGCTGCAGCGGCTGGTGCGGACCGAACTGCCGCGTGTCACCCAGCCGTTGCTGCTGATGCGCAGCGCGGAGGATCATGTGGTCGCGCCGGGGGACGCGGCGCTGGTCCGCTCCCGGGTGTCCTCGACCGACGTGACGGAGGTGCTGTTGCCGTCGAGCTTTCACGTGGCCACCCTCGACCACGACGCGGAGCGTATCTTTCAAGAGACGGACGCCTTCATCACCCGGCTTGCACCGGCTCGCGACAAGGAAGACTCTCCGTGACGGAACGTGACCAGGAGCGCGGCGACGGCCGTGATCCGATCGACGAGGAAGCCGCGTGGGCCGAGATCGTCGCCGGCTACGGCGAGGAGCCGGCCGATCCCCCTGGTGTCTGGCCGAAGGCTGGCGAGGTCGATCTGACGGACACGGTCGACCGGGTGCCGGTCGCCGAGCCCGCGGAAGGTCCTGCCGACGCCCCGGCGGGCGCCGGCCCCGCCGGGGGGCCGCTGAGCGGGCCCAGGGACTGGGAGGCAGCGGAGGACGAGGAGGAGGACCACTTCGTGCCGCCGGAGCCGCCGCCGCTGCCGGAGACGGACCTGACCACCAAGCTGGCGTGGATCGCGGTGCTCGGCGGCCCGCTGCTGCTGCTCGGGGCCGTGCTGCTGCAGCAGCGGATGACCTGGTGGCTCGTCACCCTGGGGGTGGGCGGCTTCCTGGGCGGCTTCGCCGCCCTGATCACCCGGTTGCGGGACGGCCACGACGACGACTTCACGGACCCGGGCAGCGGCGCCGTCGTCTGACCCGACCGCGTGGCCTCAGGCGGTGATCCTGGCCAGCACCGGCAGGTGGTCGGTGGCGGCCCGCAGGTCGGCCGGTGCCGGCTCCTCGGGCACGCCGCAGCCGAGCACCGTCACCGCCTGGGTGCACAGCACGGCGTCGATGCGACGCTCGGGGCCGGCCGCGGGCGAGGTGAACTCGCCGCCCTCGGGGGCGAGTTCCCAGGCGTCCCGCAGGCCGCGCGAGGCCAGCAGGCGGAACGCGGCGCCGCCCGGGTCCTCGTTGAGGTCGCCCGCCAGCACCGCGGCCGGGGCGCCGAGCGCGGCGAGCCGGTCGGCGACCAGCGGCGCGTGCCGGCGGCGCTCGGCGTCCCGCAGGCTCAGGTGGCAGCTGACCACGGCGAGCCTGGGTCCGCCGGCGAACCTGAGTACCGCGGTGGCCAGGCCCCTGCGGTGCAGGCCCGGGGTGTGGGGCAGGGTGAGGTCGCCGGCCGACTCGACGAGGACACGCGGCGCCGCCATGATCATCGGGCCGGTGGCCGAGGCGCCGCCGCTCACCAGGTAGAGGCCGGTCGCCCGCGCCAGCCGCGCCACCCGGCGCCGCCAGCCGAGGAACCGCGGGGCCTCCTGGACGCACAGCACGTCGGGGGCGCAGGCGCGGATCACCCGGGCGAGCGCCGCCGTGTCGTCGCGCATCGAGCGGATGTTGTAGCTGAGCAGTCGCACCTCGGTCGGCATGGGGCCGCCGGTGCTCAGCCCTGGCGGGCCAGGTCGGCGGCGCCCACGAGGCCCGCCCTGCCGCCGAGCTGGGCGGCGAGGACCTGGGCGTGCGGCCGGTAGCGGCCACCGACCAGCCAGCGGCGGAAGGACTTGCGGATCGGTTCGAGCACCAGGTCGCCCTCGTCCGAGACGCCGCCGCCCACGATGAAGGCGGCCGGGTCGAACAGCGAGGCGAGGTCGGCGAGGCCGGCGCCGGCCCAGCGGGCCAGCTCGCGGAAGGAGTCGACGGCGACCTTGTCGCCGCGCCTGGCCGCCGCGCTGACGTGCTTGCCCTCGATGCCCTCCGGGGTGCCGTCGCCCAGGCCGAGCAGCACCTCGGCGGCCTCCGGGGTGGCGGTGGCGCGCTGCCGCGCGTAGCGGACGAGGGCGCGCCCCGAGGCGTACTGCTCCCAGCAGCCCTGGCTGCCACAGCCGCACAGCAGCCCGTCCGGGACCACCCGGACGTGGCCGAACTCGCCGGCGACGCCGAACCGGCCACGGTAGAGCCGGCCGCCCACGATGATGCCGCCGCCGATGCCCGTGCCCAGGGTCACGCAGATGACGTCGTCGTGGCCGGCGCCCGCGCCGAACCGGTACTCGCCCCAGGCGGCGGCGTTGGCGTCGTTCTCCACGACCACGGGCATGCCGACCCGCTGCTCGACCTTGTCCTTCAGGGCCTCACGGCGCCAGTAGATGTTGGGCGCGAACAGCACGGTGGCCCGCTTGTCGTCCACGTAGCCCGCGGCGCCGATGCCCACGGCCTCGGCCGAGCTGTCGCTGCCCACGGTCTTGACGGCGTGCGCGATGGCCTCCACGACGCCCTCGGGGGTGGGCGGGGTCGGCACCTGGCAGGTGTCGAGGATGGCGCCCTGCTCGTCCACCACGCCGGCCGCGATCTTCGTCCCGCCGATGTCGACGCCGATGGTCAGTCCCATGTGTCCCTGTATCCCTCAAGTGATGTCAGTGGATCCCCGCTCGCGAACACGGTACCGGAGCGGGGCCGGGCTGACCGCCCCGCGTCAGTCCAGGTCGATGCGGTGCGAAGGGCCCTCGGCGGGCGGGTCGTTCGGCTTCTCGGACGCGGTCTCGGACTGCTCCGCCGGCTGCTGCGCGGGCCGCTCGGACGGCTGTTCGGCGTCCCGGGTCCAGCGCTGCTCGTGGGAGAGCACGGCCGCCCGGTAGGCGGCGAGCAACTCCTGGCCCGCGTTGGCCAGATGCTGGATCGCCTCGGCGTTGCGCTCCAGCACCGGCTCGACCGCGGCCCTGGCCTGGGCCGCGAGCCCGGCCCCCGCGAGGCCGCCGAGACCGCCGAGGCTCCCACCCAGGCGGCCGAGTTGGCCGGTGATGGCCTCCGCGAGCCTGCGCAGCTCCTCGACCGCGTCGCCGGTCGCGGGCGGCGGCTCGCCGTACTCGCGGCGCCGGCGCTCCCGCTCGGCGGCCAGGTCCTCGGCGCATGCCTCGGCCCAGGCGTCCTCGTCGGCGGCGCCGGCTCCCCGCGCGCCGTGCTGCTGTGCGTCGTCCCGGTCGACGTCGTCGCTCATCGCGGCCCTCCGATGCGTGTGCCGTCGCTCTCGACGGTACCCCGGGTCAGCCGGCGCGCGGGACGCCGGCCAGGGCCCGGTCCGGCCAACGGTCCGGGTCGGGGGCGAAGCGGACGGCCAGTTCCGCGGCGTCGGTGAAGGCCGCGCCGGCCACCGTGCAGCGGCGCAGCGCGGCGGGCAGCGGCAGGGCCCGGCGGAACGGGCCCGTGGTGACGAGGAGTTCGTCGCCGCGGCGGACCAGGCCGAGGTCGTCGCGGGTGGCGCCGGGCAGGGGCAGGTGCCAGACCAGCAGCCCGTCGGTGGCCAGCCGGTCCTCGACGGTCGGCTCGGCGGCGCCGGCGTCCCCCGGCTCGCCGAGCGGCGGCAGCGGCAGCTCGGCCAGGTCGGCGGGGCGCACCGGCCGGCCGAGGTGCGGCACCGGGTGCGGGGCGGCCAGGCGGGTGGCGCGGGTGAACTCGTCGAGGACCGCGCGCTGTCCGGCGGCCAGGCCGGCGAGCAGCGGGTCGCCCGAGCCGGCCGGCAGCAGTCGGTTGGCGATCAGCGCCTCGACGCCGACGCCGTGCAGCGCCAGGCCGGCGCGGGCGGCGCGGGCCTGCGCGGCGGAGCGCTCGGTGGGGTCGAGGACGAGCCGGACGGCGGTGCCGGGGCCCTCGACCAGCCGCTGGAGGGCGGCCAGCTCGCCGTCCCAGCGGTCCGCGGTCTCGTAGAGGCTCTGGGCCGGCAGCGGCACGCCCAGCAGCTGGGCGACCAGGGGACGCAGGGCGCGGGCCGTCTGCCGCTCGGGCGGCAGCAGCCGGCGCAGGTAGCGGCGGAGCTGCCCGGGCAGGGCGAGCGCGCGGATCGCCTCGGTGACCGGCGGCAGGTCGACCACCACGAGCGACCAGCGGGCGGCGGCGTGGGCGGTCCGCAGCGCGTGCAGCAGGGCGAGCGGGGCGGCGCCCGGCAGCTCGGTGAGCTCGTCGTCGTCGAGGACGCCGGCGCCCAACGCGTCGAGGGCCGGGCGCACGTGCCGCTGGGCGGCCAGCGCGCCGGCGCGGAACCGGCCGGCCGCGTCGATCCTGGCGACCGCCGGCCCGTCGGCGAACTCGACCGGCTCCTCAGGCCAGGCGGGCGGGGCGGTGCCGAGCAGCGCGGCGAGCCGGTCGGCCGGCTCCTGGCTGAGCAGCAGTGTCGACCGGCCGGCGCGGGCGGCGGCGACCGCGGTGGCGGCGGCGACCGTGCTGGTGCCGTCCCCGCCGGGCCCGGTCACCAGCAGGGTGCGGGCGCCGGCCGCCTCGCCCGTCACTCGGGGACGCTCTCGACGCGCTTCTTCAGACCGGCCAGGGCGCGGTCGATGATGACCTTCTCAGCCTTGCGCTTGATGCTGCCCAGCATCGGGATCTTGACGTCGACGGTCAGCTGGTAGGTGACCTCGGAGTGCTTGCCGCCGGCCACCGGCGCCACCCGGTAGGAGCCGTCGAGGGTGCGCAGCATCCGGGACCTCACCAGCGACCAGCGGATCTCGTTCTCGTCCGGGTACTGGTAGGCGAGGGTGTGCTCGTCCTTGATGGCGCCCGCGTCGAGCAGCAGCCTGACCTCCTCCGCGCGGCCGTCCGGGCCGCTCTTGAGGATCTCGGCCTCCTTGACCTCTCCCGTCCACTCCGGGTAGCGGCCGAAGTCGGCGATCACCGCCAGGACCTCGGCCGGGGTGGCTTCGATGGTGATGCTCGACCTGGTGTGCTCGGCCATGGCCATGGCTCCTCGCGAATCTCCCGCTGCCTTCCGTCGAAGGCTATCGCGCGCCGCCGCGCGCCCCGCACGGGAGGCGCTGCGTGCCGATCGGAGTACCCTGCGCGAGGGGCGGAAAAGCGACTTCCCCGGCAAAACACGGCAACAAGGAGCGTCAGTGCGCGAGTTCGGCCTTCCCGCCCGTTACGAGGTGCCGCCGGGCGGCAGCCTGGCCGACGTGCCACGCGGCAACGCGGAGCGCGTGCCGGACCTCGCGGTCCTGGCCAGGCGGCGGGACGACGGCGGCTGGGACGACGTGTCGGCGAGCGCCTTCCACGCGGAGGTGCGGGCCGTCGCCAAGGGCCTGCTGGCCTCCGGCGTCCGCCCCGGCGACCGGGTCGGGCTGCTCTCCCGCACCCGCTACGAGTGGACGCTCCTCGACTTCGCGATCTGGACGGCCGGCGCGGTCTCGGTGCCGGTCTACGAGACCAGCTCAGCCGAGCAGGCCGCCTGGAACCTCGCCGACTCGGGCGCGGTCGCGGTGGTCGTCGAGAGCCGGGACCACCTCGCGACGGTGACGGCGCTCACCGACCGGCTGCCGGAGCTGCGCACCGTGTGGTGCCTCGACCCGGACGAGGGGCCCGGCGCGATCACCGCCCTGCGGGCCGCCGGCGCCGACGTGCCGGACGGCGACCTCGACGCGGCCACGGCCACCGTCACCCCGGACTCCCCCGCCACCATCGTCTACACCTCGGGCACCACGGGCCGCCCCAAGGGCTGCCTGCTCACCCACCGCGCGTTCCTCACCGTCAGCGGCAACGCGCTCGCCCGCCTCGGGCCGCTGTTCCGCAGCGGCCAGGGCTCGCTGCTGCTGTTCCTGCCGCTGGCGCACGTCTTCGCCCGGATGGTCCAGGTGGCGACCCAGCTCGCGCCCATCAGGCTGGGCCACGTGCCGGACGTGACCACCCTCACCGACGACCTGGCCTCGTTCCGGCCGACCATCGTGCTCGGCGTCCCCCGGGTCTTCGAGAAGGTCTACAACGCGGCCAGGACCAAGGCCGAGGAGGAGGGCAAGGGCCGGGTCTTCGACCGCGCGGCGCACACCGCCGAGCGGTACAGCCGGGCGCTCGACACCCCCCGCGGCCCGGGAGCCGCGCTCGGGCTGACGCACCGGCTCTTCGACACGCTGGTCTACCGGCGGCTGCGGGCCGCCCTCGGTGGCCGCGCCACGCACGCCATCAGCGGCGGCGCGCCGCTCGGCGACCGCCTCGGGCACTTCTTCCGCGGCGTCGGCTTCACGGTGCTCGAGGGGTACGGCCTCACCGAGACGTGCGCGCCGACCGCCTTCAACCCGGCCGACGCGCCCCGCATCGGCACGGTCGGCCCGCCGGTGCCCGGCACGCTGATGCGGATCGCCGACGACGGCGAGATCCTGGTCCGCGGCGACCACCTGTTCCGCGGCTACTGGAACAACGAGGCGGCCACCCGCGAGGCCATGGCGGACGGCTGGTTCCACACCGGCGACCTGGGCTCCCTCGACGCCGACGGCTACCTGACGGTCACCGGCCGCAAGCGGGAGATCCTCGTGACGGCGGGCGGCAAGAACGTGGCCCCCGCGGTCATCGAGGACCGGGTGCGGGCGCACGCGCTGATCGCCGAGTGCCTGGTGGTGGGCGACGGCCGGCCCTACGTGGCGGCGCTGATCACCCTGGACGACGAGTTCCTGCCGCGCTGGGCGGCGGACCACGGCCTCGGTGACCTGCCGCGCGAGGAACTGCTGCGGCGGGAAGAACTCCGGGCGGCGGTACAGGAGGCCGTCGACGACGGCAACGCGGCGGTCTCCCGCGCCGAGTCCATCCGCCGCTTCCACGTGCTCCCCGGCCAGTTCACGGAGTCCGCCGGCCACGTGACGCCGTCGCTGAAGCTACGGCGGCATGTGGTGACGAAGGACTTCGCGAGGGAGATCGACGACCTGTACGGCGGGGCGTGACGCGCCCTCACCCACCGAACGTCTTTCCCGCACCCACGCTTCCGCTCGCGCGGAGCGCGACGCCGCGCGCCGGCGCTGTACGCGGCGGGTTTCCCCCACCCGCCCGCCCTTTTACGCGCTCCGCGCGGGGTGGCGGACCGAACCGCGCTGCGCGCGGTACATGGCCCGGCAGGGCCGTGGGCCCGCGGCGGCTTCGCCGCCGGGCCACGCGGCCCCCCGCCGCGCGACGACCCGCCCGGAGGGCGGTGGGTGGGCGCGGCACGGCCGCCAGGCCGGCACGGCCGCCAGGCCCGACCTCGGCGGCTTCGCCGCCTGGTCGGGCCGGGGCGGGCCGCGGCTCAGGCCGAGCGCCCAGCGAAACCGCTAGGACAGCCCCGCCGCGAGTCGGTCGACGAGGAGGTCCCAGCGCCAGCGTTCCTCGATCCAGGCGCGGCCGCGTTCGCCCATGCGGCGCCGTAGTTCCGGGTCCCGCAGCAGCGTCACCACCCGATCCGCCGTCTCCGCCGGCGCGGACTCCGCGCCGCCGCGCACCACCCAGCCGGTCTCGCCGTCGAGGACCGCGTCCGGCGCGCCGCCCGAGTCGCCGGCCACGACCGGCAGGCCGGTCGCCGACGCCTCCAGGTAGACGATGCCGAGGCCCTCCACGTCGAGGCCGCCGCGCCGGGTGCGGCACGGCATCGCGAAGACGTCACCCGCGCCGAAGTGCGCCGGCAGTTCGGACCACGGGATCGCTCCGGTGAAGCGGACCGAGGCGGCCACGTCCAGGTCGGCGGCCAGCCGCTCCAGGTCGCCGCGGTAGGGACCGCCGCCGACGATCAGCAGCACGGCGTCCGGCTCGGCGGCCAGGATCCGCGGCATGGCGCGGATCAGCGTGTCCTGGCCCTTGCGCGGCACGAGGCGCGACACGCACACCACCACGGGCCGGTCGGTCAGGCCGAGCGCGGCCCGGACGGCGGCGCCGCCCGAGTCTGGGTGGAAGGTCTTCTCGTCGACGCCCGGCGGCAGTTGGACCATGCGCCCGGCCGCCTCGCGGCTCAGCGCGCGGGCGATCCGGGAGCGGGTGTACTCGCCGAGGTAGGTGACGGTGTCGGTGTGCTCGCCGATCCGCCGCAGCAGTTGGCGCGCGCCGGGGAGTTGCGCCCAGCCGGCCTCGTGGCCGTGGGTGGTGGCCACCAGCCGCTCGGCGCCCGCGGCGCGCAGCGCGGGTGCCATCAGGCCGAGCGGGGCCGCCGCGCCGAACCACACGGCGGTGCAGTCGTGGTCCCGCAGCAGCGCGGTGGCGCGCCGGGTCACGGCGGGCGTCGGCAGCAGCATGGTGGTGCGGTCCCGGAAGACCGGGAACGCCTGCTCCGCGTCGAAGTCGGCCGTGGCCCGCCGGCCCTCGGCGTCCCGCTTCCAGGTGGAGGCGTAGACCACGACGCGGTTGGGGTCGAGGCGGCGGGCCATGTTGTGCAGGAAGGACTGGATGCCGCCGGGGCGCGGCGGGAAGTCATTGGTGACGATCAGCGTCTTACGCATCGGACGAGACGATACCGACCGCGGGTTCGGCCCGTCTCAGGGGCGCACGACGGAGGAGACCGGCAGCATGCCGACGCCCTCGTACCGCACGGTGGCGCCCGGGTAGGGCGCGTGCACGATCTGTCCGTCGCCGACGTACATCCCGACGTGGCTGGCGTCGGCCCGGTAGACGACGATGTCGCCAGGGCGGGCCTCGTCGAGCGAGACACGGCGGCCGGCCGCGGCCTGCCCCTGTGAGGTGCGTGGCAGCGAGACGCCGGCCTGGGCGTAGGCCCACTGGACGAGTCCCGAGCAGTCGAAGGCGGTCGGACCGGCCTGTCCCCAGGCGTAGGGGCGGCCCACCACGCCGCGGGCCGCGGCCACCGCCGCGGCGGCGCGGGCGCTGCCCGGGCCGGTCACGGGGGTCGGTGCCGGGGCGGGCCGGGTGTCGCGCGCCGCCCGCTCGCGTTCGGCGCGTTCGGCGCGCTCGCGGGCGGAGAGTCGTTCGTACTGCCGGCGCGCCGCGGCGAGGCGCCGCTGCGCGGTGCGCTTGTGGCGGTTGAGTTCGTCCTTCTCCGCGCTGAGTTCGGCGAGCCGCGCGTCCGCCTCGGCGCGTCGCCGTTCGAGGCCGCGCTGGGCGTCGAGCAGGTCGCGCAGTCCCTGGGCGCCGCGGGCGCCGGCGCGTTCGACGGCGGCGGCCCTGACGAGGTAGGTGTCGGGGTCGTCGGAGAGCAGCAGGACCAGCGTGGGGTCGAGGCCGCCGGCCCGGTACTGGGCGGCGGCGGTGGCGCCGATGACGTGCCGCCGGTCGTTGACGAGTTGCTGTCCGCGGGCCACCCGCTCCTGGCTGCGCCCGAGTGCGGCCTCCAACTCCTCGACCCGCTCGGCCGCGCCGTTGTAGGCCTCGATGGCGCGCTCGGCCTCGGCGAAGAGCCTGTCCACCTCCCGGGCCGCCTCGGCGCTGTCGGCCGGCGGCGCGGTCGGCGCCACGGGGGCCGCCAGGACGGGGAGCGCGGTCATGGCGGCCGCGGTGGCGGCCGTCAACACGGTGGCGCGGGCGGCCATGACCGGGCGCGATCGAGGGGGACGTCGGTGTCGATGCTGGACCACAGCGGGCCGCGCTCCCTTCGTTGGGGACGTGAGCGCAGCAGAATGTAGCCCCGTGGCGGCGGCGGTTGGCGAAACGACGTCACCGCGCGGCCCGGGTCCAGACGGCCAAACCGCAGGTCACACCGGGCGCGTGGGGGTACCGGGCATTCCCGGAATCACCTGGACGGACGAGGCCGGTCGGCCCCGGTCAGCCGACCCGCACGCCGAACATGAACGGCATCACGTCCACGCCGAGGTACTCGACGCCATCCGCGGGGTTCGCGGCGTGGATGATCTGGCCGTTGCCGGCGTAGAGGCCGACGTGGTGCAGGTCGTCGTAGTAGAAGACGAGGTCGCCGGGGGCGAGTTCGTTCATCGAGAGACGAGTGCCGATGGTGGCCTGGGACTGGGAGGTGCGGGGCAGCGAGACGCCGGCCTGCGCGTAGGCCCACGAGGTGAGGCCCGAGCAGTCGAACGAGTTGGGTCCGGTGGCGCCCCACACGTAGGGCAAACCGACCTTGCTGGCCGCGGCGTTGACGGCGGCGGCGCCGTAGGAGGACGAGGTGCCGTCGGTGATGACGGTACGCCCTGAGTCGCGGTTGGCGCGCTCCTGGGCCTCGGCCTGGCGGGCCGCCTCCTCGGCGGCGAGGGCGGCGCGCTCCTCCTCGGTGAGCTGGTTGAGCAGCGCCTGGGCCTCGCTCAGTCGGCCCTGGATCTCGTCCTTCTGCTCGCTGAGGTCGGAGCGGACCTGTTCGAGCTCGGCGAGCCGGTCGGTGGCCTCGTCGCGCCGCTGGTCGAGGTCGCGCTGCACGTTCTCGATGAGCCGCAGGGTCTCGGCCTGGCGGCCGCTGACCTGGCTGAGCCGGGAGGCCTGGTCGAGGTAGGCGTCGGGGTCGGAGGCGAGGAACAGCTGCACGGAGGGGTCGATGCCACCGGTCCGGTACTGGGCGGTGGCCACCGCGCCGAGGTTGGCGCGCAGTTCGTTGAGCTCCTCCTGGCCGCGGGCGGCGGAGTCCTGGAGCTCGTCGATCTCGCTCTCCAGCTCCTCCTCGCGCTCCTTGGCGCCGTTGTACTCCTCGGTGATCGCCTCCGCCTCCTCGTAGAGACGGTCGACCTCCTCCTGCACCTCTTCCTTGGTGGTACCGGGTTCGGCGCTGGCGGACTGGGCGGTCATGCCGACGGTGGCGGCCGCGGTGGCGGCGGCGCCGAAGAAGGTGACACGGGCACGGCTTGGCTGCTTGGGACGACGGTGGGACGCCACTGGGGCGAGCTCCTTCTTCCTCCAGCCGCCTGCCGGGAGTGTGGGGGCGGGGCCCCGGCTCCGCGCACCTGCGCCGCGGAATCGGCGGTTCCTCCACGGCCACCCCGGATGGGTGGACTACCGCGCGAAGGTTCGAGCCAAGACCCTAGCGACAGCGCAATCGCAGGTTCAAATCCCCACCGATATTTTTTACTTACCTCACACTGGGCGCAATCGGAGCCACACGCTCCGTACGCCGTGCGGGGGTTCGGCGCGCCCTCAGGTGCGGGCGAGCCGCTTCAGCAGCATCGCCGAGGCGACCGGGCGGGCGCCGGAACGCGCCACGCCGTCCGCCACCTCGCGGTCCGAGGACACCACGACCAGCGGCCGGCCGACCGGCTCGGCCCGCACCAGCTGTCTGATCAGTTCGTCCGCCGTCTGCCCCGGCCGACTGAACAGCACCCGTACCCCGCGCGGCGGCGTCACCAGCACCGGCGCGGCCAACTCGGCGCCGTCGAACACGCACGTCATCTCGGCGCCCGTCTGCGCCGCGAGCACCGCGAGACCGCGAAGCAGCCGCAGCCGCTGCTTCTCCAACGGCATCGTCGGATAGCCGGTCTTGGTCACGTTGTAGCCGTCGACGACCAGGTGCGCCTGGGGCAGCGCGAGCAACTGGTCGAGCAGCGCGGGGTCGTCGGCCGCCAGCGCACGCTGGGCCACGTCCTGCGGGGTCAACCCGCCGGGCTCCACCGCGTCCACCGTCTGCGCCGGCCGCAACGTGGCCGGCGGCAGGGCCAGTTCACGCCGCAGCCCCTGGGCGGCGTCCAACACCGTGTCCAGCAGCAGCCGCAGCCGCATGTCCTCGATGCCGCGCCCCTCGCGCACCGACTTCCGGCTCGTCTCCAGCGCCGCCTCGGCCTCCGCGAGCCGCGCCCTGAGCCGCCTGGCCTCGCCGTCCGCCTGCGCCTTGGCCGCCGCCGCCTCGGCCCGGACCTCGTCGAGCTCGGCCCGCGTCTTACGCAACGCCGCCTCGCCACGCCGCACGTCGCTGACGGCGCTGCGCAGCTTGCGGTGCACCGCGTCCACCTCCTTGCGCGCCGCCTCCAACTCGGCCCGCAACCGGTCGCCGTCGGTCCTGGCGGCGGCGG
Organism: Streptomyces sp. NPDC127098; assembly: GCF_042722465.1. Lineage (NCBI taxonomy): Bacteria > Bacillati > Actinomycetota > Actinomycetes > Kitasatosporales > Streptomycetaceae > Streptomyces > Streptomyces sp. NPDC127098. The sequence continues at coordinate 82,558 of NZ_JBHXFJ010000012.1, read as the reverse complement.
TGAGCTCCGCCAACTCCCGGCGCAACCGCGCCAGCTCACGCTCCCGCTCCTGGCCGGCCCGCTCCTCCTGGGCGCGCTGCGCCTCCTCGCCGGCGGCGGCCACCAGCTTCGCCCAACCGGGCGGGCGCAACACGAACGCCGCGGCCGCCACCTCGACGGGGTCGGCGGCCGGCGGCGGGGTGCCGTTCTCCACGGCCTCGGCCAGCTCAGGCTCCGCCTCACGCAGCCGGCCACCGACCCGCTGCCGGAAGATGGCGTCGCTCTCCAGCGCGGCCGCGATCGCGCTGCCGCCGAACTTCACCCGGCGCGCCGGCTGGAAACGGGCGTACTGCCGGAGCGAGGGCGGCAGCTCGGCCATCGTCAGTGAACCGAAGGCGTCCCCGGCCAGCACGATCACCCGGTGACGGACCCGCTCGGGCAGCGGTCGGTCGAGGGACTCGGCCGCCTCCGGCCGCCTCGCCGCCCCCTCGTCATCCGTGGGATCCGCCACCGCTCAGTCCGTCCGTCGGTTCCATGTCAGCGACTGCCGCTTCTCCATCCAGTGTCACCCTACGGCCTGGGACCCCTCGCGTCTGCCGCGGCCGGCGCGCGGCCACGGGCCACGACCACGAACGGCGGTGCGACAGCGGTACGACTAAGGTGTGGCCTGGTACGGCCTGGTACCGCGTCCGGAAGGGGCCAAGCAGTGATCACGTCGATCGTCCTCATCAAGACCAGCGTGGACCGCGTCCCGGAGGTCGCCGAGCGGATCGCCGCGCTCGACGGGGTCAGCGAGGTCTACTCGGTGACGGGCCCTCACGACCTGATCGCCATGGTCCGGGTGCGGAACCACGACGAACTGGCCGAGGTGATCCCGGGCCGCCTGAGCAAGATCCCGGGCGTCGAGTCGACCGAGACGCACATCGCGTTCCGCACGTACTCGCAACACGACCTCGAGGCGGCGTTCGCGATCGGCCTGGAGTAGTGCGCCGCTAGGCGGCGGCCTGCCGGCCCGGTGCTCCGCGCCGGGGTTTCCCCACCCACCCGCCCTTTTACGCGCTGCGCGCGGTGGGCAGCCCGCCAGGGCCGATGGCCCGCGGCGGCTGCGCCGCCGGGCCTCGCGGCCCGTGCCGCGCGAGGCCACCCGCCGAAGGGCGGGTGGCTGGGCGCGACACGGCCGACAGGCCCGGGTCTGCGGGCCGGCGGCCAACGCCAAGCGCAGCGACACCGCCGGTGGCCAACGCCAAGCGCAGCGAACCGTCAGGCGTGCGTGGCCGTGGACCAGCGGTGGAGGGTTTCCGCCGCCGCGCCCGAGTCGATCGCGTGTGCGGCGCGGACCATCGCGCCCTCGATCTGCTCCGCCAGCGGCGCGTCCGTCGGGCCCGCCGCCGCGACGAGTGTCGCCGCCGCGTTGAGCAGCACCGCGTCCCGGACCGGGCCGGTCTCGCCGTCGAAGATCCGTCGCGCCACGTCCGCGTTGTAGGCCGAGTCCGCGCCCCGCAGCGCCTCCACCGGGGCCAGCGCGAGGCCGACGCTCCGCGGGTCGAACCGCTCCTCGGTGACCGCGCCGTCCCTGACCACCCACACCGTGGACGGCGCCGTGACCGTCAGCTCGTCGAGCCCGTCGTCGCCGCGGAACACCAGCGCCGAGGAGCCACGCTCGGCCAGCACCCCGGCCATGATCGACGCCATCCTGGCGTCGGCCACGCCGGTGGCCTGGGCCCGCACCCGCGCCGGGTTGGTCAGCGGGCCGAGGAAGTTGAAGACGGTGGCGACGCCCAAATCGCGGCGCGCCGCGCCCACGTGCCGCAGCGCCGGGTGGAACTTCACCGCGAAACAGAAGGTGATGCCCGCCTCCAGGGCGACCTCCGCCACCCGCTCCGGCGTCAGTTCCAGGTTGACGCCGAGCTTCTCCAGCACGTCGGAGGCGCCGCTGGCGCTGGACGCCGCCCGGTTGCCGTGCTTGACCACCCGGACACCGGTGCCGGCCACGACGATGGCGGCCATGGTGGAGATGTTCACCGTCTTGGCCCGGTCGCCGCCGGTGCCGACGATGTCCACGGTCGGCCCGGGCACCTCGATCAGGTTGGCGTGCCCGTACATGGCCTGGACCAGGCCCGTCATCTCGGTGACCGTCTCGCCCTTGGCCCGCAGGGCGACGGCGAAGCCGGCGATCTGGGCGTCGGTGGCCTCGCCGGCCATGATCCGGTCCATGGCCCAGGCGGCCTCGTCGGTGGTCAGGTCCCGGCCCGCGATCAGCGCGCTCAGCACGTCGGGCCAGGTGCGCGCCGCCGCTCGGTCGCCTCCGGCGGGGATCACAGCGCTCATGGGAATCACCTCTGGCTTCGTGTGGCAGCGGCCGTCGCCTGGCCTTTGGCCAGAGCCTATAGCGCGAGTGGCCCCCGCCCGTGCACGGGCGGGGGCCACTCGGCTTCGGGAGCGCGGACGGTCAGTGGTGACCGTGGCCGCTGGTGATCTCCCGGTACTCCTCGCGGGTCGGCTTGGGGATCTGTGCCTGCTCCCCGTAGTAGCCGCGGCTGATCCTGGCCCGCACCCGCTCCACCGGGCCGATCCGGCGCCGAACGCCGTTCTCGTCGGTCTCCGGGCCGACCTCGTACGGCTCGTGCTGGTCGTGCGAGGTGAGCAGGTGCAGCTTCTCCTGCGCCAGCGGCTCGTGGACCTCGATGAACTCGCCGTGCGGCAGCCGCTTGATGATGCCGGTCTCACGGCCGTGCAGCACCTTGTCGCGGTCCCGGCGCTGGAGGCCGAGGCAGATCCGCCGGGTGACGAAGAACGCGATCACCGGCAGCACGAAGAAGCCGATCCGGCAGAACCACGTGATCGCGTTGATCGACAGGTTGAAGTGGATCGCGAACAGGTCGTTGCCACCGCCGATGGTGGTGACGACGAACGCGGTCAGCCAGGCCACGCCGAAGCCCGTCCTGGTCGGCGAGTTGCGCGGGCGCTGCGCGATGTGGTGCTCGCGGCGGTCCTTGGTGACCCAGCCCTCGAAGAACGGGTAGAGACCGATCACGGCGAGCATCAACGGGAAGACCGCGAGCGGGATCAGCAGCCCGAAGTTGAGCGTGTAGCCGCCTGGCAGCACCCACTCCCAGCCGGGCATCATCCGGACCAGGCCCTCGGAGAAGCCCAGGTACCAGTCCGGTTGGGCGTCCGTGGACACCTGGTCGGGCCGGTAGGGGCCGAGCAGCCAGATCGGGTTGATGGTCACCGTGGCCGCGATGATCGCGATCACGCCGAACACCAGGAAGAAGAAGCCACCGGCCTTGGCCATGTAGACGGGCAGCAGCGGGTAGCCGACCACGTTGTCGTTGGTGCGGCCGGGGCCCGCGTAGTGGGTGTGCTTGTGGTACACGATCAGGATCAGGTGCGCCACCACGAGGCCCAGCATGATCCCCGGCAGCAGCAGCACGTGGGCCACGAAGAACCGCGGGATGATGTCGTGCCCCGGGAACTCCCCGCCGAAGATGAACATCTGCAGGTAGGAGCCGACGACCGGCACCGCCAGGATCGCCGCCTCCATCAGCCGGATGCCGATGCCGGAGAGCGAGTCGTCCGGCAGCGAGTAGCCGGTGAGGCCGGTGAAGATCGCCAGCACCAGCAGCAGGAAGCCGAAGAGCCAGTTGATCTCGCGCGGCTTGCGGAAGGCGCCGGTGAAGAACACCCGCATCATGTGCATGAAGATGCCCACGACGAAGATGAGCGCCGCCCAGTGGTGGATCTGCCGGACCAGCAGACCGCCGCGGACCTCGAAGTTGATGTCCAGGGCCGACGCGTACGCCTCACTCATCAGCAGGCCCTGCATCGGCTCGAACGAGCCGTGGTACTCGACCTCGGCCATGCTCGGCACGAAGAAGAGCGTGAGGTACACGCCCGTCAGGATCAGGATGACGAAGCTGTAGAGGCAGATCTCACCCAGCAGGAACGACCAGTGGTCGGGGAAGATCTTCCGCATGTTGGCCTTGGCCAACGAGTAGATGCCGAGCCTGCCGTCGGCCCAGTCAGCGACCCGCTCTCCCGCGGGCGCCTTGCCGCGGTTCCGCGGGGCGTCGCCCGTCGCCTTGGGGGTATCCGTTGCCGTACTCATCCGCGCTCCCAGAAGCTCGGGCCTGGGGGCTCCTCGAAGTCGCCGAGCGCAGCGAGGTAGCCGTCTTCGTTCACCGTGATCCGCAGCTGCGGCAGGGGGTGCCCCGCCGGACCGAAGATCACCCGGGCGCCGTCCGCGAGGTCGAACGTCGACTGGTGGCAGGGGCAGAGCGCGTGGTGGGTCTGCTGCTCGTACAGGGTCGCGGGGCAGCCGATGTGGGTGCAGATCTTGGAGTAGCAGAGGATGCCCTCGTGCCCCCAGTCCGCGGACTGCCGGTCCTTGATGTCCTCGGGCTCCAGACGCACCAGCATGACCGCGGCCTTGGCGATCTCCACCTGGAAGTCGTGGTCGTGCGGGTCGAGGCCCTCGGGCATCGCCTGCACCAGCGCGCCGACCGGGATGTCCTCGGGGCGCAGCGGCTGCTGGGTGGACTCGTTGATGATCAGCGAGCCCTCACGCCAGCGGGTGTGCCGCAGCTTGTCGCCCGGCAGCGGGCCGAGGTCGCGCAGCAGGACCACGCCGGAGAGCGGCACCAGGGCCAGCGCGCCGAACATGGTGTTGCGGACCAGCTTGCGGCGCCCGAACTGGGACTCCGCGGCACCCTGCCTGAAGTCCTCGAAGACCTGGGCGCGGACCTCGGGGGTCGCCTCGATCGGGTGCCGGTCGTCGGCCATCTCCTCGTCCGACATCAGGGTCCGCGCCCAGTGCACGGCGCCGGCGCCGATGCAGAAGAGGGCGAGGCCGAGCGTCAGGCCGAGCGCGAAGTTGAGCCCGCTGACGTGGCCGAACGGCCAGATGTAGACGATCTGGTCGATCGGGATCGCGACGTAGGAGGCGATGAAGCCGATCGTGGCGAGGATCGAGACGACGAACAGCAGCGCCACGGTGCGCTCTGAGCGCTTGGCGGCCCGCTCGTCGATGTCCTGCCTGCGGTGCTCGTGCGGCGGGAGCCCCGGGTCGGCGAACGGGTCGTCCGCCGGGGCGAGTTCGCCGTGCGACGTGTGCTCGTCGTTGTTGTCGTTGTGGCTGCTCATGACTTCCTGGCCTTAGTGCTCCTGGCGCCGATCCACACGGCGACGGCGATCAGGGCACCGATGCCGAAGGTCCAGGCGAAGAGACCCTCACCGACCGGTCCGTAGCCGCCCAGCGTGAAACCGCCCTGGTTGGGCGAGTCGTTGGTGGCGACCTCGTCGAGCCAGGCGATGATGTCTCGCTTGTCCTGTTCCGTCAGCGTGGAGTTGGGGAACGAGGGCATGTTCTGCGGGCCGGTGAGCATGGCCTCGAAGATGTAACGCGGCTCGATGTTGTGGAGGCTGGGCGCCTCCTTGCCGTTGGTCAGCGCACCGCCCCGGCCGACGAAGTTGTGGCACTGCGAGCAGTTGCTGCGGAAGAGTTCGCCACCGCGGGCCGCGTCGCCCTCCGCCGGGTCGTAGGACGACTCCTCGGGCACGCTGGGACCGGGGCCGAGCGAGGCGATGAACGCGGCCAGCTGGTCGATCTCGGCCTGCGTGTAGACGGGGGGCTTGGCCGGGGCCTGCGGGCCCGTCTGGGCCATCGGCATCCGGCCGGTGCCGACCTGGAAGTCGACCGCGGCGGCGCCCACGCCCACCAGGCTCGGGCCGTCACTGCCGCCCTGGCCGCCCCGGCCGTGGCAACTGGAGCAGCCGACCTCGTAGAGCCGCTTGCCCTCCTCGATGGCGAGGGACTGGGCCGAAGCCTCGGCCTGGGCCTCTTCCGCGGGGGCGAGCGTGGCGTACAGCCCCCCTGTGGCCGCCAGCGCGAGGAGGAGGACGACGAACGCCGCCAGCGGATGGCGCCGTCGTACGGAGAGCTTTTTCACGGATTACCCCGGTGTCAGGATCTTCAGCGTCGGTGCGATGGTGGGAGGTGCGTCGTGCGGCGCGGCGACCGGCGCGGCTACTTGATCAGGTAGATGGTGGCGAAGAGGCCGATCCACACGACGTCGACGAAGTGCCAGTAGTACGACACGACGATGGCCGTGGTGGCCTGCTCGTGGGTGAAGCGCCGGGCGGCGTAGGTACGGCCCAGGACGAGCAGGAAGGCGATCAGTCCGCCGAGGACGTGCAGTCCGTGGAACCCGGTCGTGAGGTAGAACGCCGAACCGTAGGGGCCGGACGAGAGCGAGACGCCCTCGTGCACCAGCTCCACGTACTCGGTCACCTGGCCGCCGATGAAGATGGCCCCCATGATGAAGGTGATCACGAACCAGAACCGGAGCTTCTTCACGTCACCGCGCTCGGCGGCGAACACACCGAGCTGACAGGTGAGGGAGGAGAGCACCAGGATCGCGGTGTTCGCCGTGGAGAACGGCACGTTGAGGATGTCGGCCTGTTCCGACCAGAACTCGTCACCCATCACCGACCGCAGGGTGAAGTACATCGCGAAGAGGGCCGCGAAGAACATCAGCTCGGAACTGAGCCAGATGACCGTTCCGACGCTGGTGACATTCGGCCTGTTGACCGAGGGGATCGCGTGCCCGGTATCTACTGCTGTTGCTGTCGCCACGCCCGTCATTATGTCGGGCGCTTTTCCGGGGGTTGTCTCGGGGGTCGGGTTCGGTGTGTCCACGCCGTCGGCCTGGGGCACAGCCCCTGCCTGAGGCCGGGTTCCACGGAGTACGATCCGCGCAACGGCAACGAAGCTCGACCCGCGGAGGAACGATGGAGCGCACCGTCACGGTGCTGGTCTACAGCGACGACGTCAACACCCGCGAGCAGGTGCGGATGGCGGCGGGCCGCCGCCCGGCGGCCGATCTTCCACCGATCGAGTACCTGGAGTGCGCGACGTTGCCCGCCGTGCTGACGGCGCTCGAGCAGGGCGGCGTCGACGCCTGCGTGCTCGACGGCGAGGCGGTGCCCGCCGGCGGCATGGGGGTGTGCCGGCAGATCAAGGACGAGATCTTCGACTGCCCGCCGGTGCTGGTGCTGATCGGCCGCCCGCAGGACGCGTGGCTCGCCTCCTGGAGCCGCGCCGAGGCCGCCGTCCCGCACCCGGTGGACCCGACCGAACTGACGAACGCCCTGACGGGCCTCCTCCGAAGCGTGCTGGCTGCGCCGGCCTGACCGCCCCCCTGGCCGCTCGGCCCACGACCGGGCCGAGCGGCCCTCCAGCCCGGGCGAGCCGTCCGGCCACAGCCCGCAGGGACCACGGCCCCGGCCAAGCCCCGATGTCCCAGGCGAAGCCTGGAGGACCCGGCGCAGCCAAGGAATCCCACCGACCGGGCCACGCCCGGAGAACCCGGGACCATACGGAGCGGCCCCCCGAACCGGGCACAGCCCACGGAGACCACGGGCCGGGCCGAGCCCCGATGTCCCGGGCTAAACCTGGAGGCCCCAGGGCCAGGCGGAGCCGGAGGCCCTCCGGACCGGGCACAGACGCAGGGCCCACAGACCGGGCCGAGCTCCGATGTCCCAGGCGAAGCCCGGAGAACCCGGGACCGGGCGCAGCCCGAAACCCCCGAGCCCGGCCCGCAGGAACCACGGACCAGGGCCACCCCCGGAAGGGACCGGGCCGAGCCCCCCCAGGCAAAGCCTGGAGGACCGGGGTCGGGCGGGGCCCCCGGCCGGCGGGGGTGGAGGTCCTTCGGGGCCTTGACCCCGCCAGGGGTTATCCCGCTGCCAGCGGAGCGAGTCGCGCCGGGGAGGCGACGCGGTCCTGCGGCTGGTAGACGCCGCCCAGGGCGCTGCCCTGCAGCCATTCCTCCCAGGAGAGGTTCCAGTCGCCGAAGCCGTTGCCGAACGGCGCCATGTCCTCGCCGAAGCCGTTGACGTGCTCCACGATGTCGCCCGGCTTGACGAGTTCGTAGAACCAGCGAGCGTTCTCCGTCGACAGGCCGGTGCAGCCGTGGCTGACGTTGTCGTAGCCCTGCGAGCCGACCGACCAGGGGGCGCCGTGCACGTACTCGCCGCTCCAGGTCAGCCTGGCGGCCCAGTAGACGGGCAGGTCGTAGGACTCGGAGGAGCCGGCCGGGATACCGATGCTGGTGCCCGTCATCCGCACGTAGGACTCGCGGCCGAGGATGACCTTCTTGCCGCTGCGGGTGGCGAAGCCCTCCTTCCCGGTGGTGATCGGGATGGTGCGCAGTTCCTCGCCGTTGCGTGACACCGTCATGTGGTGGTTGGCGATGTCGGCGACGGCCTCGATCCGGTCGCCGGTGGCCAGTTCGAGCGCGTCGGTCTCGCCGCCGCGCAGGCCGTCCCTGATCTGGACGCCGTCAAGCGACGAGGTGACGGAGATCGTCGCGTCGGTGGGCCAGTACTCCTTGGGGCGGTAGTGGAGTTCGGTGCCGTCCACCCAGTGCCAGGCGCCCTCGACGCGCGGCTCGGAACGCACCTCGAGCGCGCCCTCCACCTTGGCGCGCTCCGTCTCGTCGTTGATCTCCTCGCTCAGCTCGGCCGTTATCGGCTGGCCGACGCCGTAGGTGCCCGCCTCGGGCCCGAAGGTGACGTCGAGCCGCTCGGCGTCGGACTCGCTGGTGCGGAAGGTGTGTTCGCCGCGTCCCTGGGATCCGCCACCGTTCTCGGTGGAGACGCGGACGGTGTACTCGGCGCCGGCGGCCAGTGGATCGGTGCTGCGCCAGGCGCGGCCGTCGGCGGAGAGTTCTCCGGAGACCCTGCGGCCGGCCGAGTCGGTGGCGATCACGTCGGTGATCCTGGATCCGGAGCCCTTGGTGCTGATCTTCAGCGGGTCGTCCGGGTTCACTTCGGCGCCGTCCCCCGCGGAGCCGAAGGAGAGCTGTCCGACGGCGTCGTACGGCTCGCCGGCGAGGGGGTTGCCGCCGCCACCGCAGCCGGTGAGGCCCGCGATCAGCGGGGCCAGCAGCAGCGCGCACCCGAGCTGTATCCGAGGTGTGTGACTCATAGCCACAACGTAGGGAGCCGAGCGCAAGGCGGCACGCCGAGTGACTGCAAACGGGTTGACCCCCGGCAGCGACGCTGCCGGGGGCCGAACGGGTCAGTGGGCGCCCGCGATCACTGCGTCTGGTTCTCGCCCCGGTAGTACTCGAAGACCCACAGCCACAGGCCGATGGCCACGAACGGCGCGGTGAAGAAGAGCAGCCACCAGCCGAAGACCGGACCCATGAAGGCGCACACCCCGCCGGCGCCGAGCGCCAGCGGCGCCCAGCTGTGCGGGCTGAAGAAGCCCACCTCGCCGGCGTCGTCGGCGACGTCCGCCTCCTTGTTGTCCTGCGGCCCGGTGTCCACCCGGCGGGCGGTGAAGACCAGGTAGAACCCGACCATGCCCATCAGGCCGAAGGAGAGGAAGAGGGCCGTGGTGCCGACCGGCTCCTTGGACCACACGCCGTAGACGATCGCCATCACCAGCATGAAGATGGCGACCCAGCTGAAGAGCCATCCCTGGATCCTCATTCGCCGGCCTCCTTTCCGGTGAGCGCCTCGGCCTCGTGGCGGGCTTCGTTCTCCAGCTGGTCGAGCGCGGCGACCTCGGGGTGGTGCAGGTCGAACGCCGGCGACTCGGAGCGGATCCTGGGCAGGGTGAGGAAGTTGTGCCGGGGCGGCGGCGAGGAGGTGGCCCATTCGAGGGACCGGCCGTAGCCCCACGGGTCGTCCGCGTTGACCGGCGTGCCGTACTTCCAGGTCTTCCACACGTTGTAGAAGAACGGCAGCATCGAGGCGCCGAGCACGAACGAGCTGATGGTGGAGATGGTGTTGAGCGCGGTGTACCCGTCCGCCGCCAGGTAGTCGGCGTACCGGCGCGGCATGCCCTCGGCGCCCAGCCAGTGCTGGACGAGGAAGGTGCCGTGGAAGCCGACGAACAGGGTCCAGAAGGTGATCTTACCGAGCCGTTCGTCCAGCATCTTGCCGGTCCACTTGGGCCACCAGAAGTGGAATCCGGCGAACATCGCGAACACCACGGTGCCGAAGACCACGTAGTGGAAGTGGGCGACGACGAAATAGGTGTCGGAGATCGCGAAGTCGAGCGGCGGCGAGGCCAGGATGACGCCGGTGAGACCGCCGAAGAGGAAGGTGATCAGAAAGCCGATCGACCACAGCATCGGGGTCTCGAAACTGAGCGAGCCCTTCCACATGGTGCCGATCCAGTTGAAGAACTTCACGCCGGTGGGAACCGCGATCAGGAACGTCATGAAGGAGAAGAACGGCAGCAGTACCGCGCCCGTGACGTACATGTGGTGGGCCCACACGGTGACCGAGAGGCCGGCGATCAGGATGGTCGCGGCGACCAGGCCGATGTAGCCGAAGATCGGCTTGCGGCTGAAGACCGGGATGATCTCGGAGACGATGCCGAAGAACGGCAGCGCGATGATGTACACCTCGGGATGGCCGAAGAACCAGAACAGGTGTTGCCACAGGATCGCGCCGCCGTTGGCCGCGTCGAAGATGTGGGCCCCGAAGGTCCGGTCGGCCTCCAGCGCGAAGAGCGCGGCGGCGAGCACCGGGAAGGCCAGCAGCACCAGCACGGCGGTCAGCAGCACGTTCCAGACGAAGATCGGCATCCGGAACATCGTCATGCCGGGGGCGCGCATGCAGATGATGGTGGTGATGAAGTTGACCGCGCCCATGATGGTGCCGAAGCCGGAGAGCGCAAGGCCCATGATCCACATGTCGGAGCCGACGCCGGGCGAGCGGATCGCGTCGGAGAGCGGCGAATAGGCGAACCAGCCGAAGCCGGCGGCGCCCTGCGGGGTGAGGAAGCCGGCGACGGCCAGCAGGCTGCCGAACAGGTAGAGCCAGTAGGCCAGCATGTTCAGCCGCGGGAACGCCACGTCGGGGGCGCCGATCTGGAGCGGCATGATCCAGTTGGCGAAGCCGGCGAACAGCGGCGTCGCGAACATCAGCAGCATCACCGTGCCGTGCATGGTGAACAGCTGGTTGAACTGCTCGTTGGTGACGAGCTGGCTGCCCGGCCTGGCGAGCTCGGCCCGCATCACCAGGGCCATCACACCGCCGATGATGAAGAAGGCGAAGGAGGTGACCAGGTACAGCGTGCCGATGGTCTTGTGGTCGGTGGTGGTGAGCCACTTGACCACGATGCTGCCGGGAGATTTCCGGCGCGCCGGCGGCTGGCTGGCTGGCGCCACCTGCCCGGCCGGCTGGCTCTCTTCGACGGTTGTCACGATCGGCCCTCGTTGGTCTCGGCGTTCACGGCGGCGTCGGTCTGCGGAATGCCCGCCGGGACATAGCCGGTCTGGCCGCGGTCCGCCAGGTCCTGCAGGTACTGGTCGTACTCCTCGGCGGAGACGACCTCGACGTTGAAGAGCATGCGGGAGTGGTCCTGGCCACACAGCTCCGCGCACTTGCCCATGAACACGCCCTCGCGGGTGGGGGTCACCTCGAAGGAGTTGGTGTGCCCCGGGATCGCGTCCATCTTCATCAGGAAGGGGACCACGTAGAAGGAGTGGTTGACGTCCCTGGACGTGATGATGAACTGGACGGTCTCGTTCACGGGGAGCACCAGGGTCGGCCCGGGGTTGTTGGTGTCCGGGTTCCGGTCCTGGAGGGTGCCGGACTCGTAGACGCCGTCCGCGTTCTCGGGGAAGCGCTCCTGGAAGCGGTCGGGGATGCCGGCCAGCGCCTCGTCGGTGCGGGCGTCGTTGTCGCTGGCGCCGACGGGCTCGATGTAGTTGAAGGCCCAGCTCCACTGGAAGCCGACCACGTTGATGATGTGGTCCGGCTCGTCCGAGGTCTTCAGGAGCTCGGTCTGGTCCCGGGCGGTGAAGTAGAAGAGGACCGAGACGACCACCAGCGGAACCAGCGTGTACAGGACCTCGATGGGGAGGTTGTAGCGGTTCTGCGGGGGGACCTCGACCTTGGTCCGCGACCGGCGGTGGAAGAACACGCTCCACAGGATCAGACCCCACACCAGCGCGCCGGTGACGAGCGCGGCGGCCCACGACCCCTGCCAGAGGGACAGGATCCGCGGCGCCTCCTCCGTGATTGGGGTCGGCATGCCGAGGCGGGGGAAGTCCTCGGAGGTGCAACCTGTCGCGGTTGCCAGGACCAGGCCCGCGATCAGCGCCCGCGGCAGAATCCTCCGCCGCATCGGGCGCCGCGACGAGCGGTCGGAGCCGTTGGGACTCACGTAGCGCCTTCCCGAGAGTCTCGCCCATGGTTCCGGGCTGCCGTCGCACGGAGCGGGGGCCGGCCCTGACACGGGCAGGGTTTGGATGTTTATGCGGACCAAACCCTACTCGACGCCACCTGGGGGCTCGCGGGGAGGGGGCGTTACGCGTCGCCGGGGCCGCCTCGCGGTTGTTAGCGTGCCGTGTGACCTACTTCGACGCCGCCTCCTCGCTGCCCCTGCACCCGGTCGCCAGGGAGGCGCTGCTCGCCGCGTTCGCGGACGGCTGGGCCGATCCCGCGCGCCCACACCGCGAGGGCCGGCGGGCCAGGATGCTGTTGGACGCGGCCAGGGAGACGGCCGCCGAGGCGGTCGGCTGCCGCCCGGACGAACTGACGTTCACCACCTCGGGGACGCGCGCCCTGCACACCGGGATCGCCGGGGCACTGGCCGGTCGGGCGCGGGTCGGCCGGCGGCTGCTGGTGTCGGCCGTCGAGCACTCGGCGGTGCTGCACGCGGCCGAGGCGCACCGGGACGCGGGCGGCACGGTCACCGAGATCGGCGTGGACGGCGGGGGCCGGGTCGAACCGGGGGCGGTCGCGGCGGCGCTGGGCGCGGGCGGGGAGCCGGCGGCGCTGGTGTGCGTGCAGTCGGCCAACCACGAGGTGGGCACGGTGCAGCCGGTGGCCGAGATCGCGGACGAGTGCCGGGCGGCCGGCGTGCCACTGCTGGTGGACGCGGCGCAGTCGCTCGGCTGGGGGGCGGTGCCCGGCGACTGGTCGCTGCTCGCGGGCAGCGCGCACAAGTGGGGCGGTCCCGGCGGGGTGGGGCTGCTTGCGGTCCGCAGGGGCACCCGCTTCGCGCCGCGCGGGCCGGTGGACGAGCGGGAGTCGGGGCGGGCCCCCGGCTTCGAGAACATCCCGGCGATCGTGGCGGCGGCCGCCTCGCTGCGCGCGGTGCGGGCGGCGGCGGACGAGGAGGGGACGCGGCTGCGCGGCCTGGTCGACCGGATCAGGGCGCGGGTGCCGGAGGTGGTGCCCGAGGTGGCGGTGGTGGGCGACCCGGTGCGCCGGCTGCCGCACGTGGTGACGTTCTCCTGCCTCTACGTGGACGGCGAGGCGCTGCTGCACGGCCTGGACCGGGCCGGGTTCTCGGTGTCCTCCGGGTCCTCGTGCACGTCGAGCACGCTGACGCCCAGCCATGTGCTGCGGGCGATGGGCGTGCTGTCGGAGGGGAACGTGCGGGTCTCGCTGCCGCCGGGGACCGGGGCGGAGGAGGTGGAGCGGTTCCTCGCGGTGCTGCCCGGCGTGGTGGCGGAGGTGCGGGGCCGGCTCGGCGTCTCGCCCGAGCCGCCGGCACCGGAGGTGCCCGAGGTGGCGCCGGCCGCCGAGGAGGTGACCGTGGACTCGCTGGGGAAGCTCTGCCCGGTGCCGGTGATCGAGCTGGCCAGGGCGATCGGCCGGGTGCCGGTGGGCGGGGTGGTGACCGTACTCGCCGACGACGATGCGGCTCGCCTGGACATCCCGGCGTGGTGCGCGATGCGCGGCCAGGAGTATCTGGGCGAGCCGCGGAACCATGCCTATCGGGTGCGGCGGCTGGCCTGACTAGACAAGGTGGGGGCGGACCTCGTCGGCCGCCTCCTCGCCGTAGGCCTTGGCGAACCGCTCTATGAACGGGCCGCGGTTGAGGGTGTACTCCTGGGTGCCGACGGTCTCGATGACGAGGGTGGCGACCATGCAGCCGACCTGGGCGCTGCGCTCGAGCGAGGCGCCCCAGGCGAGCCCGGCGAGGAAGCCGGCGCGGAAGCCGTCGCCGGCGCCGGTCGGGTCGGCCTTGACGTCCTCCTCGGGGCAGCTGACCTCGATGGTCGGCTCGCCCAGCCGCTCGATGCGGACGCCGCGGGCGCCGAGGGTGGTGACCCAGACGCCGACCCGCTCCAGCACCTCCTGGGCGGACCAGCCGGTCTTGGTCTCGATGAGCGCCTTCTCGTACTCGTTGTTGAAGAGGTAGGCCGCGCCCTCGGTCAGGGTCCTGATCTCCTCGCCCTCCATCCGGGCGAGCTGCTGGGAGTAGTCGGCGGCGAACGGGATGCCCCGGGTGCGGCACTCCTCGGTGTGGCGCAGCATCGCCTCGGGGTCGTCGGCGCCGATGTGCACCAGGTCGAGGCCGCCGACCCGGTCGGCCACGGTCTTGAGCTCGATCAGCCGGGCCTCGCTCATGGCGCCGGTGTAGAAGGAGCCGATCTGGTTGTGGTCGGCGTCGGTGGTGCAGACGAAGCGCGCGGTGTGCAGTATCTCCGAGATACGGACGGAGCTGGTGTCCACGCCGTGCCGGTCGAGCCAGGCCCGGTATTCGTCGAAGTCGGCGCCGGCCGAGCCGACCAGGACCGGGTTGGCGCCCAGCTGCCCCATGCCGAAGCAGATGTTGGCGCCCACGCCACCGCGCCGCACCTCGAGGGTGTCGACCAGGAACGACAGGTAGACCGTGTGCAGCTGGTCGCCGACGAGCTGGTCGGCGAAGCGGCCCGGGAAGGTCATCAGATGGTCGTTGGCGATGGAACCGGATACGGCGATGCGCACGATGTGTCTCGCTCCTGGGAGATCTGCGTAGGAAACCCCAAGGCTATCCGCAGCCGGGGTCCTGGAACCGGGTTCGGCCGATCACCGTCCAACGGGCATATCAAATGACTGATCAGCGCGACCAGCGGGGAGAGAAGCGTGGTTGACGAGGAGAGCGTCGAGACGCCGGAGGAACCGGACGAGTCGAAGCGCCGGCGGTGGCCGGCGGTGACGGCGGTGGCGGCCGCCGTCACGCTGATCGCGGGCGGCCTGTACGGGGCGCAGAGCCTGTGGGGCGACGACGGCTCCGACCCCGCGACGCCGTCGGCCGGCGGCGACGGCGGAACGTCGGCGGCCGAGTTGGTGCTCGACGACGCGGTGGGGGCGCCCGGCCTCGGGATCGCGACCCTCGTGCCGGCCGGCGAGCTGCCGAGCGCGCCGGAGATCGCGGCCGTCTACCGCTACCCGGAGCAGACGGTGTCGCGGGAGACGGCGGAGGAGCTGGCGGCGGCGCTCGGGGTGGAGAGCGAGCTCACCGAGCAGGACGACGGGACCCTGCTGACGCCCACCGACGACGCCACGCTGGCATCGCTCGTGGTGCGGCCCGAGGCACCCGGCACCTGGACCTACGGCCCCGGGCTCAGCGAGGAGCGCCAGTTGGCGCCGCTCGAGGGCGATCCGGTCGACGCGGAGGAGGCGCTGCGCGCGGCCGAGCCGGTGCTGACGGCGCTCGGCCTCGACGAGGACACGGCCCGGATCGACGCCGACACGGCGGAGGGGCCGCTGCGGACGGTCGAGGCGGTGCCACTGCTCGACGGACTGCCGACGGTCGGGCTCGAGACGACGCTCTACGTCGGCCCGGACGGCGCGCTCCAGGGCGCCATGGGCGCGCTGGCCCTGCCGGAGGCGGCCGAGGAGCACTCGACGGTCGGCGCGCAGCAGGCGCTGGACGCCTACAACTCGGACCCGAACCGGCCGGTGGTCGGCTACGCGGAGCCGCAGTGCGCGGGCGTCGCCGAGCCGATGCCGTTCGCCGAGGGCGAGCCGGCGCCGGTGCCGCCGATGGACGACGAACCGCTGGAGTGCGGCGCGGTCACGGACGACAAGCCGGAGTCGGCGGAGACGACGGCGGAACTCGGCCTCGTTCTGCACCAGTCGGAGGGCGAGCCGGTGCTGGTGCCGTCCTGGCTCTTCGAGATCGCGCTGCCGGACGCCGACCCGGCCGAGGCCAGTTGGCCCGCGGTCGAGTACCGCGCGGCGGACGCCGCCGAGACCGGCGAGGGCAGCGCTCCGGCAGATCCGGGCGAGGGCGGCGAGGGCAGCGCCCCGGCGAACCCGGGCGAGGGCGGCGAGCAGGACCTGGACACCGGCATGTCGGTGGAGTCCTACGAGCAGGACGACACGTCGCTGACGGTCACCTTCTGGGCCGGCGTCTGCGACGAAAACCGGCTGGTCGCGGAGGAGTCGGAGGACACGGTCCAGGTGAGCGTCGAGCCGGTCGACCCGCAGCCGGGCCGCGAGTGCATCGCGCTGGCCGAGGAGCAGACGGGCGAGCTGACGCTGGACGCCCCGATCGGAGACCGGACCCTGGTGGACCCGACCGGCGCGGAACTGTCCGTCCGGTAGGGAGTTTCGCCCCACCCACCCGCCCTTTCCGGCTACGCCGGAGAACGCTGGCGCGGCCGCTGCGGCGCGCAGCGCCAGCCGGCGGCACGCCCGTGGCCACTCCCCCCGCACAGCACCGGCCGGCCTCGTGCCTCGCCCGGCGGCGTGGCCGTCGAGGTGCCGGCCCATACCCGGCCCGCCGGCACGGGCAAGCGCTTGCCGGCCGTCCGAACGCCGCCGGCGGCCTGGTCGCCCCTTCGGGGCGCTCCCGCCGCCAGGCGGGGTCCGTATGGCGAAGGGGCCTGACCGGCGGCTATGCCGCCTGGTCAGGCCCCCGTAGGCCATCTCAGCCACCGCGCACCAGCAACCCGAGCAGCCCCTTCGGGGCGCTCCCGCCGCCAGGCGGGATCCGCTCAGGCCGCCAGGCCAGGCCGTCAGCTGAAGGAGTCGCCGCAGGCGCAGGAGCCCGTGGCGTTGGGGTTGTCGATCGTGAAGCCCTGCTTCTCGATGGTGTCGACGAAGTCGATCGACGCACCGCCCAGGTAGGGCGCGCTCATGCGGTCGGTGACGACCTTCACGCCGTCGAAGTCCTTGACGACGTCGCCGTCGAGCGAGCGCTCGTCGAAGAAGAGCTGGTAGCGCAGACCGGAGCACCCGCCGGGCTGGACCGCCACGCGGAGCGCGAGGTCGTCACGCCCCTCCTGCTCGAGCAGGCTCCTGACCTTCGCCACGGCCGCGTCGGAAACGAGAATGCCGTTGTCGACGGTCTTTTCCGTTACGGACATCTGCGTATCTCCCGGGTAGTACGGAATGCTCTGGCAGCGTGCTGCAACAGACGCCCGCTCCGATCTATTCCGGCTTCGGTGCGCCCATGCGCCTTTTCTCTCCCACTCATGCTCGCACACCCCGCCGCGACGCGGAACGCGTCACAGTGACGCTATCGGTGTCGTCAAACTGACGCGAAGGAGTTATGATCCATCGCGTCAATACGACGATAAAGGAAGGGTGCGTGCCATGAACACCGCCCAGACGCTGGGAGTCGAGCCCACTCCCCTCGCCCTCCTGCTGCTCGGCCGGAACGCCGACGCCGCGAGCGAGCGTGGCGTCGACTGCCCAGGGGATCTGCCGGCGCCGTCCGACCCCGACCTGGTGGAGCGGGCGCGGGCCGCCAAGGCCCGGCTCGGCGACCGCGTCTTCGTGCTCGGCCACCACTACCAGCGCGACGAGGTCATCCAGTTCGCCGACGTCACCGGCGACTCGTTCAAGCTGGCCAGGGACGCGGCCGCCCGGCCGGAGGCCGAGTACATCGTCTTCTGCGGCGTGCACTTCATGGCCGAGTCGGCCGACATTCTCACCTCGGACGCGCAGTCGGTCGTGCTGCCCGACCTGGCCGCCGGCTGTTCGATGGCCGACATGGCGACCGGGGAGCAGGTCGCCGAGGCGTGGGACGTGCTCACCGACGCCGGCGTCGCCGCCGACACCGTGCCGGTGACGTACATGAACTCCTCGGCCGACATCAAGGCGTTCACCGGCCGGCACGGCGGCACGGTCTGCACCTCGTCCAACGCCCGCCGCGCCCTGGAGTGGGCGTTCGGGCAGCGGCCGGAGGGGGCGGGCAAGGTGCTCTTCCTGCCCGACCAGCACCTGGGGCGCAACACCGCGGTCCGGGACCTCGGCATGTCGCTTGACGACTGCGTCGTCTACAACCCGCACCGGCCGAACGGCGGTCTCACGGCCGACCAGCTGCGCCGGGCCAGGATGATCCTGTGGCGCGGGCACTGCTCGGTGCACGGCCGGTTCTCGCTCGACTCGGTCGAGGAGGTCAGGGCCCGGATACCCGGCGTCCAGGTGCTGGTGCACCCCGAGTGCAAACACGAGGTGGTGGCGGCGGCCGACCACGTGGGCTCGACCGAGCACATCATCAGGATGCTGGACGCGGCCCCGGCCGGCAGCAAGTGGGCCGTGGGCACCGAGCTCAACCTGGTGCGGCGGCTGGCCAACCGGTACGCGCCGGAGGGCAAGGAGATCGTCTTCCTGGACCGCACGGTCTGCTTCTGCTCCACCATGAACCGGATCGACCTGCCGCACCTGGTGTGGGCCCTGGAGTCGCTGGCCGACGGCCGGGTGGTCAACCGGATCGAGGTGGACGCGGAGACCGAGCACTTCGCCAAGGTGGCGCTGGAGCGCATGCTGGCGCTGCCGTAGCCCCTGCCGGGCCCGCGAAGCCACGTACTACGGCGCCCGGCGCGACGGCCGGCGGGACAGGACCCGCGCCGCCGCGCCACCATGGGGTCATGCTGCTGCGTCAGGTACGTGACACCCGCGCCGACGCCGAGGCCGTGCGGCAGGTGGTGCTCGCCGCGCGGGGCGAGGCCGAGGAGGACTGGCCGCCGCCCCGCACCGCGCGCTTCCACCGCAGGGCCAGGCACCTGGCGGGCACCGACCCCGGTGGCTGCTGGCTGGCCGAGGACGTCGCGGGGCGGCCGGTCGGCGCGGCACTGGCCAGCAGGCGCGAGGGCCTGTGGGGGCTCTCGCTGCTGGTCGTGGACCCGCGGGCGCGCGGCAAGGGCGTGGGCACCGCGCTGCTGCGGCGTGCCATGACGCACGCCAGGGGCACGCTGCGCGGGATGATCTGCGGCTCGGGCGACCCGCTGGCGGCCCGGGTGCACCGGGCCGCCGGGTTCACACTGCACCCGGTGATGCGGCTGAGCGGCACGGTGGACGCGTCGCGGCTGGCCGCGCCGGACGGCCCCGCGATCGAGGGCGGCCCGGCGCAGATCGACCTGATGGACTCGGTGGACCGCCGGCTGCGCGGCGGCGCGCACGGCCCCGACCACCGGGAGCTGCTGCTGCACTGCCGGGTGGTGGTGGCGGACGACCTCGGCGGCAGCGGCTACTGCTACCTGGACGACGACGGCACCGTCGAGCTGCTGGCCGCCACCTCACGGCGGATCGCGGTGCGGCTGCTGGCCTCGGCGCTGCTGAGCCGGCCGCCGGGGGCGACGGCCACCGTGCCACGGCTGACGGCGGAGCAGGAGTGGGCGGTGGACGTGGGGCTCGCGGCCGGGCTCGAACTGGCCCCCGGCGGCTACCTGTGCCTGCGCGGGATGCGCCCGCCGGCCCCGTACATCCCGTCGGCCGCCTTCCTGTGAGACGGCCGACGACGGACCCCGAAGGATCAGCCGGAGCGCGGCCGCACCAGGCCCGTCTCGTAGGCGGTGACCACGAGCTGGGCGCGGTCGCGGGCCGAGAGCTTGGTCAGCAGCCGGTTGATGTGCGTCTTCACCGTCAGCGGGCTGACCGTGAGCCGCGCCGCGATCTCGTCGTTGGACAGGCCGCCGGCCACCTCGACCAGCACCTCCCGCTCCCTGGCCGTGAGCACGTCGAGCACGCCGTCGTCCAGCGGCTCGCTCCCGTCGGACTGGGCGAGGAAGCGGGCGATCAGGCCCCGGGTGGCGGTGGGCGACAGCAGCGACTCGCCGGCGGCGGCCAGTCGGATGGCGCTCAGCAGCTCCGCCGGCTCCGCGCCCTTGCCGAGGAACCCGGAGGCGCCCGCCCGCAACGCCTGCACCACGTAGTCGTCGGACTCGAAGGTGGTCAGGATC
Source organism: Streptomyces sp. NPDC127098 (assembly GCF_042722465.1). Lineage (NCBI taxonomy): Bacteria > Bacillati > Actinomycetota > Actinomycetes > Kitasatosporales > Streptomycetaceae > Streptomyces > Streptomyces sp. NPDC127098. The sequence goes on along the minus strand of NZ_JBHXFJ010000012.1, from coordinate 62,642 downwards.
ACCACCCGGACCGCGGCCAGCGCCGGATCGGCGCTGATGGCGCGCGTGGCGGCCAGGCCGTCCATGCCGGGCATCCTGATGTCCATCAGCACCACGTCGGCGCCGCCCTCGCGGATCACCCGCAGCGCCTCCGCGCCGTCCGACGCCTCGCCGGTGACACTCATCCCCGGGTCGGAGTCGACCAGCACCCGGAACGCACTCCGCAGCAGCGCCTGGTCGTCCGCCAGCACCACCCTGATCACAGCACCACCCTGCTCAGCTCACCACTCACGCGGGCTCACCCGCACCAGCCGCCGGTGCGGGCCACCGGCTCGCCCCGCTCCCCGTCCTCGGTCTCCGCCCTGGGCGGGCTCAGCGGCAGCGTGACCCGGACCCGGAAGCCGCCGTCGTCCCGCGGCCCGGTCTCGCACGTGCCGCCCAGCGCCACGGCCCGCTCCCGCATTCCGGTGAGGCCGTGGCCGCTGCCGGTGGAGTCGCCGAGCGCGGCGGTCGGGGCGGCGCCTACACGCTCGGGCACGGGCACGGGTCCGTCGTCCTCGACGAGGATGTCCAGGACCGGGTCGACGGCCACCCCGCGGCGCACGATGCGCACCCGGGCGCTCGACTCGGGCCCGGCGTGCTTGTGCACGTTGGTCAGCGCCTCCTGGACCACCCGGTAGGCGGCCAGGTCGACGGCGGACGGCAGCGACGCCTCGGCGGCCGGGGCGTGCACGGCCACCGACATGCCGGCCCTGGCGAAGCCGTCGACCAGCTCGTCCAGCACGGCCAGGCCCCTGGCCGGCTCGGTGGGCGCGATCGGCTCGCCCTGCTGGCGCAGCAGCCCGACCGTGCTCTGCAGCTCGCCGAGGGCCCGCCGGCTGGCCTGCCTGATGTGGCCCAGCGCCTCCTTGGCCTGGTCGGGCCGGGTGTCCATGACGTGTGCCGCGACCCCGGCCTGCACGTTGACCAGGGCGATGTGGTGGGCGACCACGTCGTGCAGCTCGCGGGCGATCCGCAGCCGCTCCTCGGCCACCCGCCGCCTGGCCTCCTCCTCGCGGGTGCGCTCGGCGCGCTCGGCCCGCTCCCTGATGGCGTCCACGATGGCGCGCCGGGTGCGCACCGCCTCGCCGAGCGTGGCCGCGAGGCCGAGCCACGCGACGATGCCCAGGTTCTCCGAGGCGTACCAGGGCTGGGCGCCCAGCGTCATGGTCACCGGGATGAAGGCGGCGACGGTGACCACGGCGACCCGGAAGGTGGTGTGCCGGTCGGTGCGCATCGCGACCGTGAAGACGGCGATCACCACCGTCATGGCCAGCGAGGCGTGCCGCTCGCTCGGCGGGTGGGACTGCGTGCCGAGCAGCAGCTCGACCACGCTGACCGCGCTGACCAGCGCCAGCACCGTCAGGGGGGCGCGGCGCCTGGCGACCAGCGCCACGCAGGCCAGGAACGTCAGCACCACGGTGTGGGCCGGCAGCTCGCGCTTGCCGAAGCCCGGCGTGCCGCCGGCGGAGGACATGGTCACGGACGCGATCAGCACCACCACGAACACCGCGGTGGCGATCAGCGCGTCGAGCGCTAGGGGGTGCACCCGCAGCCACTGCTTGGCCTGGGCGCCTTGCTCGGGATTCACGACGGCGAACTGGCTCAGTCGGGGATCAGGCCGTCTTCGGTGAGCATCGCCCGCACCTCGTCGATGGTCGCGTCGGGTGCGGGCAGGATCAGCTCGGACGGCTCGAGCGCGTCGTCCGGCAGGGGGGTGCCGAGCTTCCTGACGGCCGCGAGCAGGGCCCCGAGGGTGCGCCGGAAGCCGTCCAGGTCACCGGACTCGACCTCGGCGAGCAACTCGTCGTCGAGCTTGTTCAACTCGGGGAAGTGGCTGTCGTCCAGCCGCACCTGCCCCTCCCCCATGATCCGCACGATCATGTAGCCCTCCGGCCGTCTCGTAGGGGGTGGTCACCGCCGGTCGGCGGTCACTGCTTGTCGAACCGCGGAGAGCGCTGCTCCTCCTCCTGGCGCTCCTCGACCCCCGAGCCGCCCTCGATGGCCTGGCGCCCGGCGGAGCTGCCGCCGGCGAGCTCGGCCTTCATCCGCTCCAGCTCGAACTCGACGTCCGCGTTGCCGGAGATCCGGTCGAGCTCGGCCGTGAGGTCGTCCTTGGAGGTGCCGGTCGCGTCGTCCAGGGCGCCGGAGGCCAGCAGCTCGTCGATGGCGCCGGCACGGGCCTGGAGCTGGGCGGTCTTGTCCTCGGCGCGTTGGATCGCGAGGCCGACGTCGCCCATCTCCTCGGAGATGCCGGAGAACGCCTCGCCGATCCTGGTCTGCGCCTGGGCCGCCGTGTAGGTGGCCTTGATCGTCTCCTTGCGGGTGCGGAACGCGTCCACCTTGGCCTGGAGGCGCTGGGCCGCCAGGGTGAGCTTGTTCTCCTCGTTCTGCAGCGTCTCGTGCTGCTGCTGGAGGTCGGCGATCTGCTGCTGGAGCCCGGAGCGCCTGGTCAGCGCCTCGCGGGCCAGGTCCTCCCGACCCAGCGCCAGCGCCTTCCTGCCCTGCTCCTCCAGCTTGCCCGACTGGCCGTTGAGCTGGTTCAGCTGGAGCTCGAGCCGCTTGCGCGAGGTGGCCACGTCCGCGACGCCACGCCGCACCTTCTGGAGCAGCTCGAGCTGCTTCTGGTACGAGTAGTCGAGCGTCTCCCGCGGATCCTCGGCCCGGTCAAGGGCCTTGTTGGCTTTCGCGCGGAAGAGCATCCCCATCCGCTTCATCACACCGCTCATGGGCCTCGCGCGCCCCCTTCATGCCGGGCTCGAACCTGTGACCAACCTGTTGATCCCCTACTACCCTACGGGTCACCTCTCCATTAGCGCACCGCTCGGCCGCGAATGGCTCCTACCTCAGGACGATTACGCGGGGCGCCCGCGTACACCCCACGGCCCGGGTCCGACGCGTCCCGAAGCGTCCGTTGCGTGATCGTGCCTGGCGGCCGGGGTCGTCCCGCCGGACGAGACCGTAGGCTTGGAGTCGTGTTCCGAAGCCGTTCGAAAGAAGACCAGGCCCGCTCCGCAGAAGCCGAGCGGGAAGACCGTGGCCGCGACCCGCAGGCGCCCAAGGGGCGGCCCACGCCCAAGCGCAGCGAGGCCGAGGCGCTGCGGCGTGCCGTCGTCAAGCCGCCGACCAACCGCAGGGACGCGGCGCGGCGGGCCAGGGAGCAGCGCAGGACCGCGATGAACAAGCAGCGCGAGGCCCTGCTCTCCGGTGACGAGCGGCACCTGCCGGCCCGGGACCGCGGCCCCGTGCGGCGGTTCGTGCGGGACTTCGTGGACACCAAGTGGCACGTGGCGGAGTTCTTCCTGCCCATCGCGGTGCTGATCCTGGTGCTGAGCATGCTGCCGTCGCTGACCGCGCGGAACATCGCGTTGCTGATGTGGCTCGCGGTCATCGTGATGATCGTGTTCGACTCGGTGCTGATGTCGCGCCGGCTGAAGAAGCAGCTGCGGGCCCGCTTCCCCGGCGAGAACCTCCGCGGCACCACGGCCTACGCGCTGATGCGCACCATGCAGATGCGCCGGATGCGGCTGCCCAGGCCCCAGATCAAGCGCGGCGAGGAGCCCCGCCGCTAGGGCCTGTCCTGGCGTGACCGGCGACACTCGAACGGCGGCCGCCGCTCGCGGAGGACGCGGGCGGCGGCCACACTGCCGTTGTGAGAGGGCGCACCGACTCCCGGGACCGCCGGGACCCCCGAGCCAGCACGTGGACGGCCGCCGGCTGCGCGGCGGCGCTGCTGCTGGCCGGCGGCTGCACCGGTGGCTCGTCGGCCGCGGAGGATCCCCCCGTGCCGCACGCCATCCCGGGCGACCTGGAGGCCGCCTATCAGGACGTGGTGCACGACGTGCTGCCGTCCGTCGTGCAGATCACCACCGAGGACGGCCTGGGTTCGGGCGTGCTGTACGACGACTCGGGCCACATCGTCACCAACGCGCACGTGGTCGGCGAGGGCCGGGACTTCGAGGTGCTGCTCGCCACCAGCCAGACGCCGCTCAGCGCCCGTCTGGTGTCCTCCTACCCGCCGCAGGACCTCGCGGTGATCGCGCTGACCGACCCGCCCGACGGGCTGCGGGCCGCCGAGTTCGGCGACTCCTCGCGCGTGGAGGTCGGCCAGATCGTGCTCGCGATGGGGAACCCGCTCGGCCTCTCGTCGAGCGTCACCCAGGGCATCGTCTCGGCGGTCGGCCGCTCGGTCAGCGAGGGCGAGGGCCAGGCGACGCTGGGCAACATGGTGCAGACCTCGGCCGCCATCAACCCGGGCAACAGCGGGGGCGCGCTGGTCGACCTGTCGGGCGACGTCGTCGGCATCCCCACGCTCGCCGCCAGGGACCCGGGGCTCGGCGGCGGCCAGGCCCCCGGCATCGGCTTCGCCATCCCCGCCTCCACCGTGACCTCGCTGGCCGACCAGATGATCGAGCACGGCCGGGTGGTGGACTCGGGCCGCGCCGCGCTGGGCGTCTCGGTGCGCACCGTGCTCGGCGACGGCTTCGAGCCGGCCGGCGCCGCGATCGTCGACGTCACCGAGGGCGGCCCCGCCGACCGGGCCGGGCTGCGCCCGGGCGACGTGCTGGTGAAGCTGGGCGCCGACCCGGTCACCGACGTGGTGTCGCTCACCGAGGCGCTGGCCTCGCACCGGCCGGACGACACGGTGCGGGTGCGCTACGCGCGGGACGGCGAGCGGAAGTCCGCCGACGTCACGCTGGGCGAGGCGTGAGCGCTCCGCGGGAGGCGGATCCGCACCACTCGCCGGGCGCGGTGCCGCGGCGAACATCGGCAGGAACACCCGGCTCCGCTCAGCTCCCGGCAGGGCCTCGTCACTCGTCGAGCGCCGAGTGCAGGCTCATCGGCCCGTAGATCTCGCGGCCGTCCTCCAGGAGGGTCACCTGGTCGACGCCCTCGTCGAGGAGCTCGCTCCAGATCTCCCCGATCCACGACTCGGCGTCGCCCTGGGTCCCGAAGTCGCCCGGGTCCTGGGAGGGCTCCGTCGTGGTGCCGTCCGCCTTCTCGAAACGCCACTCCCACGCCATGTCCGCCTCCTGATGCACCACCCGGCCGCGACTTCCTGACCGCAGACTAGATCACCGACCCGTCCCGCGGGGCACATGTGCGCACATCAGCCGACGAGCCGGACCGATCCGAGAGGATCAGGCCATGGACGTCACCCTGCTCGGCACCGGTGCCCCCGCCGGCCTCCCCCGTCCCGGCTGCCCGTGCGCGAACTGCGCCCGGGCGCTCGGCGAGGACGTCAGAACGGCCACCTCGCTCCTCGTCGACGGGGTGCTGCTGCTCGACCTGACGCCGGGCGTCGCGCTGGCCGCGGCCCGGGCCGGGCGGTCGCTCGGCGGGGTCCGGCAGGTGCTGCTGACCCACCCGCACGACGGCCCGGCGCTCGAGTTCCCGCCCGGTCTGCCGGGCCCGGTGCGGCTGCCGGACGGCCGGGAGCTGACGCTGCTCAGCGGCCACCGGGTCACCGCCGTCGCCATGGACACCCCGGGCACCGGGTACGCGGTGACGGGTCCCGACGGCGGCCGGCTCCTCTACCTGCCGCCGGGCGGCGCGCCCGCCGGACTGGCCGACACCGCCCCCTACGACCTGTGCCTGCTGGACGTGGCGGGCCGGCCCGAGGCGCTGGCCAGGCTGCGCGCCGCCGGCGCGGTGGCGCTGACCACCGACGTGGTCGCGGTGCACCTGGACCACGACGTGCCGCCGGGCGACGAGTCGCGCAGGCGGCTCGCCGCGGCCGGCGCGCGTGCGGTGCCGGACGGCGGCACGCTGCTGGTGGGCGACTTCCGGGAGGTGCCGGAACCCCCGCGCCGCACCCTGGTGTTGGGCGGCGCGCGGTCCGGCAAGTCGGCGGAGGCCGAGCGGCGCCTCGCGACGTTCCCCGACGTCGTCTACGCGGCCACCGGCGGGGCGCGAGCCGACGACGCCGAGTGGCGGGCCCGGGTGGCGGAGCACCGGGAGCGGCGGCCGGCCGGCTGGACGACGGTGGAGACCACCGACCTGCTGCCGCTGCTCGAACTTCCGGACGCCCCACCGCTGTTGGTCGACTGCCTCGCGCTGTGGCTGACGGCGGCCATGGACGAGGTGGGCGCCTGGGAGGGCCAGGGCTGGCGGGCCGCCCTCGCGGAGCGGACGGCGGCGCTCGTCGCGGCGGTCAGGTCGACGCGGCGGCGGGTGGTACTGGTGAGCAACGAGGTCGGCGCGGGCGTGGTGCCCGGCACCCCGGCCGGCCGCCGCTTCCGCGACGAACTCGGCCGGCTCAACGCGGCGGTGGCCGCCGAGTGCGAACAGGTGCTGCTGATGACGGCCGGTTGTGCGCTGGCGCTGCGCGGCTGAGCCACGCTCGGGGGCGTGCGGGCCGGAGCGCTACCCTCGTGTGCCATGAGTGACGGCGGTGTGAACCTCGGCGGCGTGAACCTCGATGACTTCGGCGATCTCATCGAGCGGCCGAGTGCCAGGCTCCGGCGGCAGGCCGAGGAGCGGCGGGCCCGGATCGGCGTACCGCCCAAGGCACTTGGCCGGCTCGACGAGATCGGCGCCTGGCTGGCCGCCGCCCAGGGCCGGGTGCCGGTGGCCCCCGTCGAGCGGCCCAGGGCGCTGCTGTTCGCGGGCGACCACGGGGTGGCCTCGCTCGGCGTCTCGGCCCGCCCGGCCGGCGGCGCCACCGCCCTGGTGCGGGACGCGCTGAACGGCACCAGCCCGGCCGCCGTGCTGGCCCGTCAGGCGGGCGTACCGCTGCGGATCGTCGACCTGTCGCTGGACTGCCCGGCGGACGAACTTCCGGAGGAGGTCAGCCGGTACCGGGTGCGGCGCGGCTCGGGGCGGCTGGACATCGAGGACACGCTGACCGAGGAGGAGACCGAGCGGGCGTTCCGCGCCGGCATGGCCATCGCCGACGAGGAGGCCGACTCGGGCACCGACCTGCTGGTGCTCGGCGACGTCTCGGTGGGCGGCACGACCGCGGCCGGCGTGCTGATCGCCGCGATGTGCGGCACGGACGCGTCGGTGGTGACCGGCAGGGGCGGGCGGCACATCGACGACCTGACGTGGATGCGGAAGTGCGCGGCCGTCAGGGACGGCCTGCGGCGGGCCAGGCCGGTGCTCGGCGACCAACTGCGACTCCTCGGCGCGGTCGGCGGGGCCGACCTGACCGCGATGACGGGCTTCCTGCTGCAGTGCGCGGTCCGGCGCACGCCGGTGGTGCTCGACGGCGTCGTCTCGGCGGCGTGCGCGCTGGTCGGCCAGCGGATCGCCTTCCGGGCGCCGGACTGGTGGCTGGCCGGCCAGGCGAGCGGCGAGCCCGGGCAGGCCAAGGCGTTGGACCGGATGGCCATGGAGCCGCTCCTCGACCAGGGCGTGACGGTCGGCGAGGGCACCGGGGCGCTCCTCGCCCTCCCCCTGATCCGCGCGGCGGCGGCGCTGGCGGCGGAGCTGCCGACCAGGACGGACTGACCGACCGCCCCGCTCCGCGGGGTGGGCCCCTCAGCGCTCGTCGTTGGGGGGGCCGGCGAGGATGTTGCCGATGCGGCGGCCCACGCTGTCCCACCGCGCGTCGTGGCGCTCGGCCCGCCGCTCCGCCCGTGCCCGCACCTTCGGCCACCGCTTGTAGAGCCACCGTGCCCAGAGCGAGTCGGGACGCGCCAACCGCAGGGCGCCGACCAGCGCCACCGGCGGCAGCAGGACGCCGAAGACGGCCATCACGTACTTCCCCTTCACCAGCGCCACGAGCACCACCACCAGATTGGCGAGCACGGTCAGCACCAGGTTGAACCTGATCAGCCGCTCCACGGGGCCGGCGCCGTTGATGCCGAACGGCAGGAAGCCGGTGAGCAGGGTGCCCGCGATGGCCGCCGTCAGGACCACCGCCTCGACGCTGCGCCGGCCCTGTTCCGACCAGTAGACGTCGTGCAGGTAGAGGATCAGGGCGAACTCGTCGAGCACGAGCCCGGCGCCGATGCCGAAGACGACCGCCGTGGTGGCGCCGACCCAGCTCTGGGTGCCGGCGGCCACCCCGCCGAAGCCGCCGGCCAGCATCAGCACCACGCCGGGCACCACGTGGTGGACGTGCTGCCCGCCGGCCGAGACGTCGTGGAACGGTCCGCGGCCGGCCCGGATCAGCCGGGTGATGCAGCGCGTCACCAGGAAGGTGACGACGAAGGCCACCAGGGCGAGCAGCAGCGGCAGCTTTCCCGGATCGACGATGTTACGAGTCCACCAGTGCACCATGACCTCCCCAGCCTCCGGGGCTACGCTGCGGTCCGATGAACGCCACGCCGCCCGGGGCCCCGAGGATCACGATCACGGACGGGCCGCGGTTCGCGCTGGCCACGCTGACCGTGCTGCCGGTGCGCGGCGTCCGGTGGGACCGGGCGGTGGCCGGAGTGGGCATGGCGTGCGCGCCCGTCGCGGGGCTCGTGGTGGGGGTCGCGGCGGCGGCCGTCGCCTGGTTCCTGGGCGCGCTCGACACCGGACCGGCGCTGGTGGCGGTGGCCGCCACGGCCGTGCCGGCCGTGCTCAGCCGTGGCCTGCACCTGGACGGCCTGGCCGACGTCGCGGACGGCCTGGGCAGCGGCCGGCCGCCCCACGAGGCGTTGGCGGTCATGAAGCGGTCGGACATCGGCCCGTTCGGGGTGGTCACGCTGGTCCTCGTGCTCGCCGCCCAGATCGCGGCGTTGGCCGAGGCGGCGAGCCCACCGGCGGCGGCGCTGGTCGCGGCCCTGGTGTCGCGGGCCGCGCTGACCTGGGCCTGCCGGGCCTCAGGACCGCCGCCGGCACGTCCCGACGGGCTCGGCGCCACGGTGGCGCGGGCGGTGCCGCTGCCGGCCGCGGCGGTCGCGGTGGCCGGGGCCTGCGCGATGGCGGCCGGCGCCGGGGCGCTGACGGGCGGGGTCGCGGGCGCGCTCGCCGCGTGCTGCGCCGCGGTGCTCGCGCTGAGCGCGGCCGAGGCGCTGCTGCGTCACTGCCGGCGCCGGCTGGGCGGCGTCACCGGGGACGTGCTGGGCGCGGCGGCCGAGGTCGCGGCGACCGTGGCGCTGGTGGCACTGGCCGTGACGGCGGGTTGATCGACACCGGGCGTAGTCTTCTGGCGAATGCCGGGTATCAGGGCGGCGCCCGCCCCGCGCGGACAGTGACGACGACGAGGAACACCAACACAGTGACTGCACTCACCCTCAGCAATCTCGCGGCGACCGCGGTGCCGGCCGACGCCGTGGTCATCGGGCTCGCCAAGGGCGAGTCCGGGCCGGTCATCGCGCCCGGCTCGCCGGCCGCGGCGTCCGTCGACGCCGCCTTCGACGGCGGTCTCGCGGCCGCCCTGAGCACCCTCGGCGCCAAGGGCGACGAGGAGGAGATCACCAGGCTGCCGGCCCCCGAAGGGCTGCCGGTGCCGCTGGTGGTCGCCGTCGGCCTGGGCACCGCGCCGGAGTCGGGCGCCGACTACCGGGCCGAGACGCTGCGCCGGGCGGCCGGCGCCGCGGCCAGGGCGCTGGCCGGCTCGGAGCACGCGGCGTTCGCGCTGCCGGTGGGCGGCGCGGCGGGCATCGCGCCGGTGGCCGAGGGCGCGCTGCTCGGCGCCTACGCGTTCACCGCCTTCCGCGGCCGTGGCTTCTCCGGCGCCGACAGCGGTCCGCTCTCCCGGGTCACGCTGCTCGACGCGGACGCCGGCGACGAGGCGCACGCGGTGGCCGCCGAGCGCGCGCTGGTGCTGGCCGAGGAGGTCGCCAGGGCCCGCGACCTGGTCAACACCCCGCCGAACGCGCTGAACCCGGCCGGGTTCGCGGCCCTGGTGGAGACGGCGGCCGCCGAGTACGGCGTCGAGACGCTGGTGCTCGACGAGCAGGAGCTGACGGCCGGCGGCTACGGCGGCCTGCTCGGCGTGGGCCAGGGCTCGGCCTCGCCGCCCCGCCTGGTGCGGGTGGCCTACGCGCCGGACCCGGAGGGCGCCCCGACGCTGGCGCTGGTGGGCAAGGGCATCACCTACGACTCGGGCGGCATCTCGCTCAAGCCGGCCGGGCACAACGAGACGATGAAGTGCGACATGGCCGGCGCGGCCGCCGTGTTCGCGACGGTGCTGGCCGCCGCCCGGCTCGGGCTCCGGGTGAACGTCACCGGCTGGCTGGCGCTCGCCGAGAACATGCCGTCGGGCTCCGCGGTCCGGCCGGGCGACGTGCTGACCATGTACAGCGGCAAGACGGTCGAGGTGCTCAACACCGACGCCGAGGGCCGTCTGGTGATGGCGGACGCGCTGACCAGGGCGTGCGAGGAGTCGCCCGACGCGCTGGTCGACGTGGCGACGCTGACCGGCGCGATGGTGCTGGCGCTCGGCAAGCGCACCTTCGGCGTGCTGGGCAACGACGACACGTTCCGCGACCTGGTGCACGAGACGGCCGGGCAGGCGGGCGAGCAGTCGTGGCCGCTGCCGATGCCGGCCGAGCTGGCCGAGGGTCTGAAGTCGCCGGTGGCCGACCTGGCCAACGTGGGCGAGCGGATGGGCGGCGGGCTCTCCGCCGGCCTGTTCCTGAAGGAGTTCGTCGCGGACGGGGTGCGCTGGGCGCATCTGGACATCGCGGGGCCCGCGTTCAACGAGGGCGGCCCCTTCGGCTACACCCCCAAGGGCGGCACCGGATCCGCCGTGCGCACCCTGGTGCGTCTCGCGGAGCGGGCCGCCGGCGGGGAGCTGGCCGGCTGACCGGGGCGGGCCCGGGGCCGGTGCCCGGTCGCCGGGGCAGGGCCTCGGGCCCGTCCTCCGTCGCAGCGTGCAAAGATGGTGTCCCGGCAGGACAGGGCCGCGGCTCACCCACCAGGAGAGCCACACCACGCCGCCACCAGGCGGCACCGGAACCCGCCGGCCGGTCACCGTCGACCGGCCGCGGGCGAAAACCCCATCTTGGAGGAACGTGACGTGGCGAACGACGCCAGCACCGTTTACGACCTAGTGATCCTCGGTGGCGGCAGCGGTGGCTACGCCGCGGCCCTGCGGGCGTCCCAGCTGGGCCTGGACGTCGCTCTCATCGAGAAGAACAAGCTGGGCGGCACCTGTCTGCACAACGGCTGCATCCCCACCAAGGCCCTGCTGCACGCGGGCGAGATCGCCGACGCGGCCCGCGAGGGCTCCGAGTTCGGCGTCAAGAGCACCTTCGACGGCATCGACATCGCCGGGGTGCACAAGTACAAGGACGGCGTGATCTCCGGCCTCTACAAGGGCCTGCAGGGCCTGGTGGCCTCCCGGAAGATCACCTACGTGGAGGGCGAGGGCCGGCTGTCCTCCCCCACGAGCGTGGACGTCAACGGCCAGCGGTACACCGGCCGGCACATCGTGCTGGCCACCGGCTCCGTGCCGAGGTCCCTGCCGGGCCTGACGATAGACGGCGACCGGATCATCTCCTCGGACCACGCGCTGGTGCTCGACCGGGTGCCGAAGTCCGCGATCGTGCTGGGCGGCGGCGTCATCGGCGTCGAGTTCGCCTCGGTGTGGAAGTCCTTCGGCGCCGACGTGACCATCGTCGAGGGCCTGCCGCACCTCGTCCCCGTCGAGGACGAGAACAGCTCCAAGCTGCTGGAGCGCGCCTTCCGCAAGCGCGGCATCAACTTCTCCCTCGGCTCCTTCTTCAAGGGCGCCGAGTACACGGCCGACGGGGTGCGGGTCACCCTGGACAACGGCAAGACCTTCGAGGCCGAGGTGCTGCTGGTCGCCATCGGCCGCGGCCCCGTCTCGCAGGGGCTCGGCTACGAGGAGGCCGGGGTCGCGACGGACCGCGGCTTCGTCCTGGTCGACGAGTACTGTCAGACCAACGTGCCGACCATCTCGGCCGTGGGCGACCTGATCCCGACCCTCCAGCTGGCACACGTCGGCTTCGCCGAGGGCATCCTGGTGGCCGAGCGCCTGGCCGGCCTGAAGCCGGTGCCGATCGACTACGACGGCGTGCCGCGGGTCACCTACTGCCACCCGGAGGTGGCGTCCGTCGGCATCACCGAGGCGAGGGCCAAGGAACTGTACGGCGCCGACCAGGTAGTCACGCTCAAGTACAACCTCGCGGGGAACGGCAAGAGCAAGATCCTCAAGACGGCGGGCGAGATCAAGCTCGTGCGCGTCAGGGACGGCGCCGTCGTCGGTATCCACATGGTCGGTGACCGGCTCGGCGAGCAGGTCGGCGAGGCCCAGCTGATCTACAACTGGGAGGCGCTGCCCGCCGAGGTGGCCCAGCTGATCCACGCGCATCCGACGCAGAACGAGGCGCTCGGCGAGGCCCACCTGGCCCTGGCCGGCAAGCCGCTGCACTCCCACGACTGACCTGGCCGCGTTATCCCAGAGCGCGCATGACCATTTGCCACTTTTCGTAAGGAGCAACAGAAACCATGGCGGTTTCCGTAACCCTTCCGGCGCTCGGCGAGAGCGTGACCGAGGGCACCGTCACCCGCTGGCTGAAGTCCGAAGGCGAACGCGTCGAGGTGGACGAGCCGCTGCTCGAGGTGTCGACCGACAAGGTCGACACCGAGATCCCCGCACCCGCGGCGGGCGTGCTGACGTCCATCAAGGTCGGCGAGGACGAGACCGTCGAGGTGGGCGCCGAGCTGGCGGTCATCGACGACGGTTCCGGCGCGCCGGCTGCCGCTCCGGCGCCCGCGGCGCAGGCCCCGGCCGCGCCGGCGCCCGAGCCGACCCCTGAGCCGGCGCCCGCGGCGCAGGCCCCGGCCGCGCCGGCGCCCGAGCCGGCCCAGGCCCAGGCGGCGCCGGCCGGTGGCGCCTCCGGCACCGACGTGGTGCTGCCGGCGCTCGGCGAGTCCGTCACCGAGGGCACCGTCACCCGCTGGCTGAAGGCGGTCGGCGACTCGGTCGAGGCCGACGAGCCGCTGCTCGAGGTGTCGACCGACAAGGTCGACACCGAGATCCCCGCGCCCGTGGCCGGCACCCTGCTGGAGATCACGGTCGGCGAGGACGAGACGGCCGAGGTGGGCGCCAAGTTGGGCGTCATCGGCGCGGCCGGCGCCGCTCCGGCCGCAGCCCCCGCGCCGGCGGCCCCGGCCCCGGCTCCCGCCCCCGAGCCCACTCCGGCGCCCGCCCCTGCCCCGGCCCCCGCGGCCCAGGCACCGGCTCCCACGCCGGCCCCTGCCCCGACCCCGGCCCCCGCGCCGGCTCCGGCCCCGGCTCCGGCCGCCAAGCCGGCTCCGGCCCCGGCGGCCGCCGCGCCCGCCCCCGCGGCGGACGGCGCCTACGTCACCCCGCTGGTGCGCAAGCTGGCCGCGGAGAACGGCGTCGACCTGTCCACCGTCCGGGGCTCCGGCGTCGGCGGCCGCATCCGCAAGCAGGACGTGCTGAGCGCCGCCGAGGCCGCCCGCGCGGCCGCCGCGGCTCCCGCCGCCGCCCCGGCGGCGCCGGCCGCCCAGGCGCCGGCGCCCGTCCAGCCGTCGCCGCTGCGCGGCCAGACGGTCAAGATGAGCCGGATCCGCAAGGTCATCGCCGAGAACATGATGAAGGCGCTGCACAACCAGGCGCAGCTGTCCACCGTCATCGAGGTCGACGTCACCCGGATCATGCGGCTGCGGGCCCGGGCCAAGGACGCGTTCCTGGCCCGTGAGGGCGTCAAGCTCTCCCCGATGCCGTTCTTCGTGAAGGCGGCGGCGGAGGCCCTCAAGGCCCACCCGTCGGTCAACGCCCGGATCAACGACGACGGCACCATCACCTACCACGACGTCGAGAACGTGGGCATCGCGGTGGACTCGGAGAAGGGCCTGATGGTCCCCGTCATCAAGGGCGCGGGCGACCTGAGCCTGGCCGGCATCGCCAAGAAGACGGCGGAGCTGGCGGGCAAGGTGCGTGGCGGCGGGCTCTCCCCCGACGACATGTCGGGCGGCACGTTCACGATCAGCAACACCGGCTCGCGCGGCGCGCTGTTCGACACGATCATCGTGAACTACCCGCAGGTCGCGGAGCTGGGCATCGGCGCCACCGTGCGCCGCCCGGTGGTCGTGAACCACCCGGAGCTCGGCGAGACCATCGCCGTCCGGGACATGGTCTACCTGACCCTGTCCTACGACCACCAGCTGGTCGACGGCGCGGACGCCGCCCGCTACCTGGCGGACGTCAAGGCCCGCCTGGAGGCCGGCGCGTTCGAAGGCGAGCTCGGCCTGTAAGGGCTGTCCGGCAGCCGACGTGAGGCCGCGCCCCGCCCGGACCCTCCGGGCGGGGCGCGGCCACGTTGACCACCGAGTCGATCACCGATGGGAGAGTGAGCGAGCTGTGGGCATGCCCGTCATCCATTCGCTGCGCCAGCAGATCCGCGAGCACATCGTGGAGGGCATCGTCAGCGGGCGCTGGCAGCCCGGCGAGCGGATCGTCGAGCGGCGGATCGCGGCCGAGCTCGACGTGAGCCAGACGCCCGTCCGCGAGGCGCTGCGTGAGCTGGAGACGCTGCGGCTGATCGAGTCGGCGCCCAACAAGGGGGTCCGGGTGCGGGCGTTGACCGCCGCGGACCTGGAGGAGATCTACCCGGTGCGGGCCGGCCTCGAGCAGATCGCGGCCGAGTTGGCCGCCGAGCGGCTGGCCGGCGACGTCTCGGCGCTCACGCCCGAGGTGGCGGCGCTGCGCGAGGCGGACCGGCTCGCGGACGCGGAGGCCCAGGTGGGGCACACGGTGGCGTTCCACCACGAGTTGGTGAAGGCGTCGGGGAACAGCGTGCTGCTGCACACCTGGGAGTCGCTCGGCATCGAGATCTGGACGGCGCTGTCGATCCGCTGGCTCGGCACCCGGCAGCAGTCCTACGCCGAGGAGCACCAGGAGCTGGTGGACGCCTTCCTACGGCGGGACCCGCGCATCGGGGAGCTGGTCAAGGAGCACGTCCTGAACTGTGCACCGCGTGCCTGATGGCGGCGCCGGGCCTGGCACGGGATGCCAATTTCTCCGATTCGCCGATTTTTTTGCTCCGAACCTTTGATCGATCATCGATCAAAGGCTTACAGTCTCCCTGGAAGTGAGCCGCGCCGCACTGCCTGTCCTGCCGTCCGACGCGGCTCCCAGGGGAGCTCCGGTCCCGATTGTCGCGCCAACGCACGGGACCGGGCCCCTCATGGCCACCCATGATTTCATGGGTGGTCCCATGCGTGCTGCCCGACTGATCAGACTGGTCCTGCTGCTCCAGGACCGCAGGGCGATGACCGCCGCCGAACTGGCCGCCGAACTCGAGGTCTCCGAGCGGACGGTCGCCCGCGACGTGCAGGCGCTCTCCGAGGCCGGCATCCCCGTCTACGCGGACCGCGGTCGCGCCGGCGGCTACCGCCTCGTCGGCGGCTACCGCACCCGCCTCACCGGACTTGGCCGCAGCGAGGCCGAGGCCCTCTTCCTCTCCGGCGTCCCCGGCGCACTCCGCGACATGGGCCTGGCGGACGCCGCCTCGGCGGCCCAGCTCAAGGTCTCCGCCGCCCTCCTCCCCGAGCTGCGCTCCGCCCCCGACACGGCCGCCCAGCGCTTCCACCTGGACGCCCCCGGCTGGTGGCAGCCGCCCGAGACGCCGGAGCTGCTGCCGGCCGTCGCCGAGGCCGTCTGGGACGACCTCCGGATCCTGGTCACCTACCGGCGCGGCGACGGGGCGGAGGTGGAGCGGTCGTTGGACCCCTACGGCCTGGTCCTGAAGGCCGGCACCTGGTACCTCGCGGCCCGCCCGGCCGGCGCCGACCGCCCCCGGGTCTACCGGGTCTCCCGCTTCCGCTCCGTCACGGCGCCGGGCGAGCGCTTCACCCGCGACGAGTCCTTCGACCTCCCCGCCTTCTGGACCGACCAGGCGGCCGCCTTCGCCCGCTCCATCCTCCGCGCCCAGATCCACCTCCGCCTCTCCCCCGCCGGGGTGCGCGCCCTGCGCCACGTCACCGACCGCGAGGCCGCGGCCGAGGCGCTGGCGGCGGCCTCGCCCCCGGACGCCGACGGCTGGGTCACCACGACGCTGGCCGTGGAGTCCGAGGAGGTCGCCTACACGCAGCTGCTCGCCCTGGGCCCCGAGGCGGTCGTCCACGAACCCACGTCCCTCCGCGAGGCGCTGGCCGCGGCGGCGGAGCGGATGTCCGCCAACTACCGGTCCTGACCGCACGTCCCCTGTCAGGAGCGCGGTGCCTTCCTCCCGTGGACCGCGAGGTACTCGGCGGCCAGCCACGGCCCCAGGTCCTGGATCATCATGGTGAGCACTGCCGTGTCAGCCGTAGGCGCCTGGCCGACAGTGGCGGCCCGCCGCATCTGCTCGGCGCGCTGCGGGTAGTAGCGGGCGAACGCGTCGGCGGACTCAGCCAGATCGCTGGTCCATCCGCCCCACCACGGCATGACCAACGTGAACCCGGTACGCACGATCCGGCGGGCCACCGCACGGCTGAGCGTACGGCGCTCAGCGGGTGTGATGACGGAAGCCGCTCGCCGCCGCC
Source organism: Streptomyces sp. NPDC127098 (assembly GCF_042722465.1). Lineage (NCBI taxonomy): Bacteria > Bacillati > Actinomycetota > Actinomycetes > Kitasatosporales > Streptomycetaceae > Streptomyces > Streptomyces sp. NPDC127098. The sequence continues at coordinate 46,223 of NZ_JBHXFJ010000012.1, read as the reverse complement.
AGGACGGCAGGGCGTCCGCGAAGTCGCCATTGGTCTCCCGAGCGAGCAGGGCGGAGGGGCGGTACCGCGGGAGCTTGGCGGCGAGGTCGTCACCCAGGAGGGGGGTGCACAGGCAGGCCACGAACCAGCCCAGGTCGTACCGCTCATGTTCACTCAGCAGGGTACTGGTGCTGAACAGGAGCACGCCGACCCCGTCGACCTGTGGAAACGAGGCATCAAGCCGGGACGCGAGCGCATCGGCGTCCGCCCTTTCGGCCGGAGAGGGCTCCGCCCTCGTGGCAAGCAGGATGTCGCAGTCGGAGACCCCCGGCCTGGCGGTGCCACGAGGGATGCTTCCGTACAGGTAGGCGCTGTGCAGCCGCGCGGGGCAGAAAGCCTCGGCGATCCGCGCCCGGGCGGCGGCGACCACCGGGACGAACTCCCGGGACACACGGTCCAGCGAGCCTTCCCGCGCGATGAAGCCGTCGTCATCCAGTCCCACACCAGTCATGGCACGAGTCTGCCGCCGCCCGCGCCGCGCTCAGACGTTACTGAGACAACGCGGCGCCCGCGATCGGCGCGTTGTGGGAGCCGTTCGCGCGGTACGCCGCGGCGTCCGGGGGATGGATCCCCGGCTACGGGACGTTCGCCCGGTCCCTGGTGGACTGGGGCGCCGTCGTCGTCGTGGAGGCCGACCGCCGTGGTTGGGGCATCGTGGGCCTTCGCGCCGCCTGACGCGCGGCTTCCCCTGGCTCCAGGAGTGGCAGGCCCGCCGCGTGGCGGCGGAGGAAGCCGGCGGTCGGGGTGTCGGCCTTCGCGACGGTGTCCGGGGGGCCCGCCGCGACCACCGAGCCGCCGGCCGGTCCCGCGCCCGGGCCCAGGTCGATCAGCCAGTCCACGGACGCGGCCACCGGAATGTCGTGTTCGGCCACGACGACCGTGTTGCCCGAGTCCAGCAGCGCGTCCAGCGCGTCAACCACCCGCTGGACGTCGGAGGGGTGCAGGCCGGAGACGGGCTCGTCGAGGACGACGAGGCCGGCCCCGCGGCTGGTGGCGCCGCGCCTGAGCGCGGACGCCAGCTTCAGCCGCTGTGCCTCGCCGCCGGACAGCTCCGTCGCGCTCTGGCCGAGTTGGAGATATCCGAGCCCGACCTGGCGGAGCGCCCCCAGGGTCTCGGCGAGCTGTGGGGGCTCGGCGAACCGCTCCACGGCCTCGTCGACGGTCAGCTCGAGCACTTGGTCGACGGCCAGCCCCCGGTAGGTGACGTCCAGGGCCTCCGGCCGGTACCGCCGGCCGTCGCAGGCGTCGCAGACCACCCACACGTCCGGCAGGAAGTGCATGTCGACCAGCTTGCGACCGTAGCCGGTGCAGGTCTCGCAGCGGCCGCCGCCCACGGTGTTGAAGCTGAACCAGGACGCGTCGAGGCCGCGTTCGCGCGCCGTTTCGGTGCCGGCGAACAGCCTGCGGATGATGTCGAACGCCTTGCTGTACGTGGCCGGGTTGGAGCGCGGGGTCCGGCCGAGCGGTTCCTGGTCGACGACGGCGACCCAGCCGAACCCCTCGAGGCCGGTCACCTCCCGCACCCCGTCGGCCACCGTCCCGTTCAGCGCTGCCTCGACGCTCGCCCCGAGCGCGCCGAGCAGGCTGCTCTTGCCGCTGCCGCTCACCCCGGTCAGGCAGGTGAGCCGGCCGACGGGAAAGCGCACCAGCTCCGCGGTCACGTTGTGGGCGCGCAGCCCACGCAGCTCCACCCAGCCGGTGTCGTCCCGGATCGGGCGGCGGTTCCGGCGCGGCCGCGGCGCTCGGCCGGACAGCTGACGCCCGGTCAGTGACCCCGGGTGGGCGGCCACGTCGGCGGGGGGCCCGGAGACCAGGACCTCGCCGCCGAGGCGGCCCGCGCCCGGTCCCATGTCGACCACCCAGTCGGCCCGGGCGATCAGCTCGGGGTCGTGCTCGACGAGGAGCACCGTGTTGCCGGCCTCGCTCAGCTCCAGGGCGATGTCGAGCAGGTGCGCCTTGTCCGCCGGGTGCAGCCCGGTGCCGGGCTCGTCCAGGACGAAGGTGATGCCGCTCAGCTCGGTGCTGAGCTGCGCGGCGAGCCGGGTCCGCTGCGCCTCGCCGCCGGACAGCGTCGTCGCGCTCCGGGAGAGCTGGAGGTGTGCCAGGCCGAGCCGGTCCAGGATGCCGAGCCGGCGGCCCAGGTCCTGGAGCAGTGGCTCGCCCACCTCGCGCTGACCGGCGTCCAGCTGGTCCGCGACCCGCCTCGCCCAGTCGCGCACCTCGCGTACCTCCACCTGGATCAGGTCGGGGTAGCTCAGCCCGCCGAGCCGCACGGACCTGGCCACCCGGTCGTACCCGCTGCCGCCGCAGCCGGCGCAGGGCTGCTTGCGCATGTACGGCAGGTAGCGCTGTTTGGCGCCGGCCGTCCGGGCGTTCACGAACACCCGCTCCACCTCGGCGAGCGCGCCCCGCAGCGGCTGGCTCGAGGTGTAGGTCATCCGGGCCCGCTCGTTCCTGTTCGGTATGTCGACGGTCGCTTCGATCCTCTCGTCACCCGTGCCGTGGAGCACGCGGTGCCGGAACTCCTCGGGCAGCGACCGCCACGGCCGGCCCAGGTCCACGCCCCGCTTCTCGGCCAACGCCGGTATGAACACGTGCTCGCCGGAACGCCACTTCGCGAACCAGGGCGAGGCGCCCTCGAAGAGCGGGAGGTCCGGGTGGGTGATGACCAGGTCCTCCTGCGCCTGCCAGCGCCCGCCCACCCCGTGGCAGTCCGCGCAGCCGCCCTCCGGCGAGTCGCGGTCGAAGTGGGCGGTCGTCAGTGGCCCGCCCCCGCTCTCGGCCGCCGGGTCGGCGCCGATCGTCGGGAGGCGCGAGTAGAGGAGCCCGAGGTGCCCGTCGATGCCGGTGATCGTCGCGACCGTGGAGCGCGGGTTGCGGTTGAGGCGGCGCTGGTCGACCGCCAGCGTCGCGCCGAGCCCCAGGATGCGGTCGACCTTGGGCCGGTTGCGCTGGGTGATGTACTGCCTGACGAACGGGGAGAGCCCTTCCAGGTACCGCAGTTGGGCCTCGCTGTGCAGGGTGTCGACGGCCAGCGAGGTCTTGCCGCTGCCGCTCACTCCGGTGAAGGCCACGAGCCGTCCCTTGGGGATGCTCACTGACACGTCCCGCAGGTTGTTGGTGCGGGCCCCCACCACGTCGATGGTCTCGTTCCCCATGTCAGGACCCGGACGACGCCGCGGTGAGCTTCGCGAGGTCGGGTGCGTAGACGGTCATCCAGTGCGGGCGCAGCCGGTAGTAGACGACGTCGTTCTCCCAGTCGAAGGCGTCCCCACCGTAGTGGTCCCTGAAGTAGGCGAGCAGCTCGGGCCAGTCCGCGTCCGGTTCGGCGTCCCGGGGGTTGAGGATCTCGGCCGTGCCGTGCGTGAACACGCCGAGGTCCTCGCCGCGCAGGTGGGCGGCGCTGACGGCGGGGCGGGCGGCGAGGTGGCGGGCCTTGGCGGCGGCCCGCGCCGTGCCGAAGTGCCACTTCCCGTGGAGGAAGTGCCCGTCCACGGCGCTGACGCGCGGTTCGCCCTTCGCGGTCACGGTGGACAGGGCGAGGACGCGCATGCCGGTGAGGACCTGGGTGAGTCGGGTGGCGGTCAGGGTCCGCTCGGTGTCGATGATCGAGCGGAGGTGCGAGGTGGAGCGGGGAAGCGAGGCGTCGAGGAGGGCCTGGAGCTCCGCGAGTTCCTCGGGGGTTTCGCGCATGGGGGTCCTTGTCGGTCCGGAGGTCGGGCGGGGGGTGGTCAGCGGTAGTCGGCCACGTCGACGTCCCGCCCCTCGTGAACGGCGTCCCTGATGTACGCCCAGGCGTCCGGTCGGGAGCCGTCCGTGTCGGTGAAGCCGTACTCGCGGGCCAGCTGGCCGCTGGAGAGCGACTGGCCGTTCCAGCGGGCGACGTCCGGGTCGCAGGCGAGCGCCGCCGCCGCGCGGCCGACGAAGGTGGGGGATTCGGAGATGGCGAAGTGCGGGTCCTGCTTGATGCCGTCCCGCCAGTTCTCCTCGGCCACCTTGAAGTGGGTGTCCAGCATCGCCTCGGAGCGCAGCCAGCCCGGGGTGAGTGAGACAGCCGTGCAGCCCGGCTCCCGCAGCTCCTCGCCGAGCGCGTAGGCCATCCGGATCGGCGCGGTCTTGGCCAGGTCGTAGTAGAAGCTCTCGCGGTAGCGGCGGTTGGACTCGCTCGTGCCGTCCGTCACCTCGATCACCAGACCGCCGGGGTTCCGGGTCAGCAGCGGCAGCGCGTGGTGGGAGGTGATGATGTGGCTCTCGACGCCGAGGCGCAGCATGCGCAGCCCGCCCGCCAGGTCGAGGTCCCACATCTTCGTCCCGAACGACAGGTCGAGCAGGTGGTCGCCGCCCCAGACGTCGTTGACCAGGACGTCGAGACGTCCCCGCTCGCGGTCGATCCGGTCGACCAGCGCCCGGACCCGCTCCGGCTCCAGGTGGTCGGTCGGCACGGCGACGCCCTCGCCGCCGGCGGCGGTCACGAGCTCGGCGGTCTCCTCGATGGTCTCGGTGGCCCGACCGACCTCGCTGACGGCCGTGCGGGTCGTCCTTCCCGTCACGTAGACCGTGGCGCCGACCGCGCCGAGCTCGACGGCCATGGCCCGTCCTGCGCCCCTGGTCGCGCCCGCCACCAGCGCGATTCTCCCGGTCAGCGGCTTGTCCTGCTGGTTCACGCACGTTCCTCTCACGTCGTGGATATCGACGGATCACACGCTCGCAGGGAAACCAGACATCTTCTGTCCGGCTTTCCCGGCGTGCGTACGGACGCCGCGGGCGGGATCCTGTTGTCGTGATGGACGAAACGGACTTCTGGGAGATCATCGACAGCACCCGGGAATCCGCGGGTGGCGATCCCGAGGCGCACGCCGACCTGCTGGTCGATCGTCTCGCGGACCTCGACCCGGAGGCCGTCACCGACTTCGCGCGGCACTTCGAGTCGCGCTTCGGCCGGGCCTACCGCTGGGACGTGTGGGGCGCCGCCTGGGTGCTGCTCGGCGACGCCGGGGACGCGGCGTTCGAGAACTTCCGCTGCTGGCTGATCAGCCGCGGCCGGCAGGTGTTCGAGGGCACCCTGCACGAGCCCGACGCGCTCGCCGAGCTGCTCGGCCCCGAGGGCTTCGACCGGCACACCGACGGCGACGCCGAGGACGTGGGGTTCGCCGCCTACGACGCCTACGACCGGCTGACCGGCACCGAGCTGCCCGACCTCGGCCTGCCGGAGCAGCCGCGCGATCCCGAGGGCGTGCCGGTGGACTTCGCGGACACGGAGGCGATGGCCGCCGCCTACCCGCGCCTGTGGGCCCTGGCGCGGCCGGCCCCGGGTGGCCGCGTCGACGCCTGATCCCCCAGGATGGGCCCATGCGGGAACCAGCGGAGCGCGTGGAACGGATCGCCGTCACCGGCTCGTCGGGGTTGATCGGCTCGGCGCTGGTCGCGGCGCTGCGGGCGGACGAGGTGAACGTGGTGCGCCTGGTGCGGCGCCCGCCGCGCGCCGCCGACGAGGAGCGCTGGGACCCGTCGGGCGCCGAGCCCGAGGTCAACCGCGCCGCGCTGGACGGCTGCACGGCCGTGGTGCACCTGGCGGGGGCCGGGGTCGCCGACCACCGGTGGACCCGCCGCTACAAGACGGAGCTCCGCGACAGCCGGGTGTTCGGCACGGCGTCGCTGGCCCGGGCGATCGCCTCGCTCGACGAGCCGCCGCGGGTCTTCGTCTCGGGCAGCGCCATCGGCTACTACGGCTACACCGGCTCCCGCCCGGTGGACGAGCACGAGCCGCCCGGCACCGGCTTCCTGGCCGAGCTCTCGGTCGACTGGGAGGCGGCGGCCGAGCCGGCGATTCGGGCCGGGGTGCGGACCGTGTTCGCCCGCACCGGCCTGGTGGTGGCCGCATCGGGGGGCGCCTGGGGGCGGCTGTTCCCGATCTTCAGAGCCGGCATCGGCGGCCGGCTCGGCAGCGGCCGACAGTACTGGAGCGCCATCTCGCTCGCCGACCACGTCGCCGCGCTCCGCTTCCTCCTCGACGACGTGCCGGGACTCGCTGGCCCCGTCAACCTCACCGGGCCCGAGCCGCTGACCAACCGAGAGGTGACCCGGGTGATGGGCCGGGTGCTGCGCCGGCCCACGGTGTGCGCGGTGCCGGCGCCCGTGCTGCGTCTCGTCCTCGGCGAGTTCGCCCAGGACGTGCTGGGCAGCCAGCGGGTGGTGCCGCGCCGGCTGCTCGACGCCGGTTTCGCCTTCGCGCACCCCACCGTTGAGGAGCAGGTGCTGGCCGCCGTGGCCCCGGCCTGACACCCGCCGGGGGCGGCACGCGACCTTCGTGCCCCCGTGCCCTGGTCCATGCGCTCTGCCGGATTGCGCCCGGCGTGAGAGGGTCTCTCCGGTTCGGGCATTGCCCGCGCCCCCAGCGGGCATCAGGACCCACGGACCCACACCCAGGGCCCGGGGGCCTCGCCTTCAGCGGCCGGCCATCCCCCGTCGACAGCGTCGTCCACGGGGCAACGGCCCGCGCCGAACGGCCGTCCCCCACGGGGATCCGAGCCCCGCCGCTCGCACGCACCGACCACCTCACCAGGAGGCCACGTGCTTCAGCGCCGACCGCACCGCGACCACTCCGACGTCGTCATCATCGGCGCGGGCCCCGCCGGGCTCGCCGCCGCACACCACCTGAGCACCGCCGGCCTCACCGTGACGGTGCTGGAGGCGGCCGACCGCATCGGCGGGCGCATGGCCACCGAGGACCTCGACGGCTTCCGCCTCGACCGCGCCGCCCACCTCGCCCTGCCCGGCTACCCCACCCGGGCCCAGCTGCCGGGGCCGCTCCCCACCCGCCGCCTGACCGGCGGCATCGTGCTGAAGTCCGCGACGCACCAACACCGCGTCGGGGAGGCCGGCGACCACGGCTCGGCCCGCGCCGGACACCGCTCGCTGACCTCGGCCTTCGACCAGATCTGGCTGCGGGCCAACCTCGCCAGACTCGGCCGGCTGCCGGACGCCAGGCTGCGCTCCCGCCCCGAACTGACCGCGGCCGCCGCGCTGTCGGCACGCGGCATACCGGCGCGAATAGCCGAGGGCGCGCTGCGCCCGCTGCTCGCCGCGCTGCTGCACGACCCGGAGCTCGCCACCTCAAGCCGGCTCGGCGACGAGGCGCTCCGGGCGTTCGCCCGCCGCGGCCTCGGCCTGCCGACCGGCGGCGCCGCCGCGCTGCCGGAGCTGCTGGCCGCCGCCCTGCCTGAGGGGTCGGTCAGGACCGGGGTCCGGGTGGTCTCGGTCTCCACGACGGTGGTGGAGACGGAGGCGCACGGTGCGTTCCGCTGCCGGGCCGTGGTGCTGGCCACCGGCGCCGAGGAGGCGGCCCGGCTGCTGCCAGGGCTGCGGGTGCCGGCGTTCCGGCCGGTGACGGTGCTGCACCACGCGGCGCCGGCCGCCCCGCCCGGCGGGCCCACGCTGATCGTGGACGCGGCGGCCCGCGGCCCCGTCTCGCACACCATGGACGCCTCGGCGATCGACCCGTCCCGGGCACCGGCGGGGCGCACGCTGATCACCTCGGTGGTCCTCGGCCCGCCCGCGACCGAACCGCCGGAGCTGCTCGACAAGGCGGCCAGGGCACAGCTCGGCGAGTTGCACGGCGCGCCGGCCGACGACTGGGAGCTGCTGGCCGTGCGCCACGACCCCCACGCCGTCCCGGTGTTCGCGCCGCCCTACCCGGGTGCGAGGTCGGCGCGGCTGCTCGACGGCCTCTACGTGTGCGGCGACCACCGCGACGTGCCGGGCCCGACCGGCGACCTCGCCTCGGCCGCGCGCGCGGCGACGGCGCTGTTGGCCGACGCGGGCGTGACACCGGTGTCCCGGCCGGTGGCCGCGGAGGCCGTCTGACGGCGGCCGAGGTTTTCCCCACCCGCCCGCCCTTTCCCGGCTCCGCGCCGCGCGTGCGGAGCGCTTCGCGGTGGGCGGGCCGGCACGCGCCGCGCCGCGGGCGCGCGCTGCCGGACCCGGGGCGAGCGGGCAAACACCAACCGCGCCGCCGGCGAGGCGGGGGCGCTGCGTGCGCCCACCGCGCCGCGAGCCGCGCAGGTCGCAGTGGCACCACCGCCCGCGGCCCAGGCACACGGTGCCCGACACGCGGTGCCGGGCAGGGACGGACGGGCGCACCGCGCCGCGCGCCAGGCCGCGGACGCGGACCCGGCAGGCCGCACGTGGCACCCGCGGACGCGGCACCACCGCCCGCGCCGCAGGCGCCCCGCGCCCCGCCGCTAGGCCAGCGCGGCGACCTTCTCCCGGTAGCTTCGGACCGGCGCCGCGTCCCTGAAGGGTTCGAGGCGGCGGTCGAAGTCCTGGATGTACTCGTGCGCCCGCGCCGACCGCATCTCCATCGCCTGCTGCGCCGCCTCGGCGGCGAGCGCGCAGGCCTGCTCCACGTCGCCGAGGCCGAGCCGGGCGCAGGCGAGCACCACGCGGCAGAAGAGCCGGCTGCGCGCGAAGTTGGCCGGCCGCAGCTGGAGGGACCGCTCGGCGTGCCGCGCCGCGGCGCGGTACTGCTGGAGATCCCGGTGGCAGTGGCCGAACTCGTCGGCCAGCTGCGCCTCGTCGAAGAAACGGGCCCAGCCCGGTGCGTCCTCCCCGGGCCGCGCCGACTCGAGCGCGCGCTCGGCGCGCGCCAGCGCGGCGGTGCAGCTGCGCACCTCGCCCAGCAGCCCGTGGCCGCGCGCCTCGACGGCGTGCAGCAGGGCCTGGACGACCGGGGCGACCGAGCTGGCCATGCCCTGCTGGGCGACCCTGGCGAGTTGGACGGCCTCCCGACCGTGGCCGAGGTAGACGGCCTGCCGGCTCATGGAGACCAGCACGTAGCTGCCGTAGCTGCGGTCGCCGGCGGCCTGGGCGAGGCGCAGGGCCTGCACGAAGTAGCGCTGGGCCAGGCCGTGGGCGGCGATGTCGTACGCGGTCCAGCCGGCGAGCCGGGTGAGGTCGGCGGCGGCCGAGAACAGCCGGCGGCCGGTCTGTTCGCCGTAGCTGCCGCGCAGCATCGGTTCGAGCTCGTGCTCCAGGTAGCGGACCAGGGCCTGCCTGGCGTGGCCGCCGCCGTAGGTCTGGTCGAGCTCGCGGAAGAGGTTGCCCACGGAGCGGAGCGCCGCGATGTCGCCGGCGGTGACCCGCTGTCCAGGGCCGCGCTCGACGCGGTCCAGCGGGCCCTGCCGCTCGACGCGGGTGGGCGGGCGGACGAGGCCCTGGGCGCGGGGGTGGAGCGGGCCGTGGGGGGCGTGCGGCGGGTGGGCGCCGGGCAGCCGGTCGGGGCGCTGCGGCCCCGGCGGCCCCGAGGGGCGGACGGCGCCGCGGCCCTGCTCGGGGACGCGCACCAGCGGTCCCGCGGGCGGCGCTCCGGCGGGCGGCTCGGCGGTGGCCGGCTCGCCGCGCGCGACCCGCTCGTCGGGGCGGCCGATGAGCCAGTCCCGGCTCGGCACCACGAGGCCGGCCGGGGTGAAGGCGATCTTGCGGAGCTCGGCGTAGCTGCCCGAGTCCTTGCGCCAGAGGCCGGCCACGATGTCGACGGCCTCGGCCGGGCTGGCGGCGAACTCGAGGCCGGCGTAGACCGGGGCACACGCCTCCAGGCCCAGGTCCTGAGCGGAGAGGCGGCGGCCGAGCCGGCGGGTGAACACCTCGGCGATCAGCGCCGGGGTGGTGCCGCGCGGCCGCTGACCGCGCAGCCAGCGGGTCACGGACGTCTTGTCGTAGCGGAGATCGAGGCCGTGTTCGAGGCCGAGCTGGTCGACCCGGCGGGCCAACCCGGCATGGGAGAACCCGGCCTCGGCGATCAGGGCGGCCAGCTGGCGGTTCGGTGTGCGCGGTGGCGTGGACTGCGGGGAGGGCGGGCCTCCGGGTCGTTCCGTGGACATCGGCGGTGCGGTCTCCTGCCTTACGGCTGTGCGGCTGGAACGGCGCGAATGTAACGGTCCTTCCTGGTTTCATCGGCTTCTGGGCCGAGGATTCATCCATATGTGTGAGCCATGGGGCGGCCCGGGCATGGTCGGGGCCCGGGCTTACAGTGGGGTTCAAGCGCCCAATGGCGCCTTGTACGAATGTGCGAAGGGAAAGCCGCCGTGAGCGAGCTGCGCTTTGTCCATCTGGGCTTCGGATCGGAGGCCGTGGAGTATCACGCGGCCTGGCAGGAGCAGCGGCGGGTGCACACCGCGCGGTTCTCGGACGAGATCCCCGACACGTGCCTGTTGCTCGAGCACCAGCCGGTCTACACGGCCGGCCGGCGCACGGCGGACAGCGAGCGGCCGCTGGACGGGACGCCCGTGGTCGACGTCGACCGGGGCGGGAAGATCACCTGGCACGGGCCCGGGCAGCTGGTCGGCTATCCGATCCTGAAGTTGCCGCGCCCGGTTGACGTGATCGCGCACGTCCGGCGGCTCGAGGAGGCGGTGATCCGGGTCTGCGCCGACTTCGGCGTGGAGACGTCCCGGGTGGAGGGCCGCAGCGGGGTGTGGGTGCTGGGCGAGGCGCAGCGCGGCGCGGACGGCGCGGCGCGGCTCGGCGGGCTCTCGTTGGACTTCGACCCCCGGCTGCACGACGAGGAGTTCGACCCGCGGCTGCACGGCCCGGAGTACGCGCCGTCCAACGCGGGTCAACGTGGCGAGGACCGCAAGCTGTGTTCGATCGGGATCAGGGTCGCCAAGGGCGTCACCATGCACGGCTTCGCGCTCAACTGCGATCCGGACATCACGTCGTTCGACCGCATCGTGCCCTGCGGCATCAGGGACGCCGGCACGACCTCGCTCTCCGCCGAACTGGGCCGCCGGGTGCCGGTCTCCGAGGTCCTGCCGGTGCTGGAGAAGCACCTGGGCGACGTGCTGGCGACCAGCGTGCCGCTGCCGCGCGCGGTGTGACGCGCTCCTCCCCACCTGGCCGCGTCACCCGTACAAGCCAAGGCGTACGCTGTGATACGCCGTAGATTCGAAAGTGGTAGGGAGCCGGACGTGTCCGCTGTCGCACCCGACGGGCGCAAGATGCTGCGCCTCGAGGTCCGGAACAGCCAGACCCCCATCGAGCGCAAGCCGGAGTGGATCAAGACCCGCGCTCGTCTCGGTCCTGAGTACCAGGCGCTGCACGGCCTGGTGAAGCGCGAGGGGCTGCACACCGTCTGCCAGGAGGCCGGCTGCCCGAACATCTTCGAGTGCTGGGAGGACCGGGAGGCGACGTTCCTGGTCGGCGGCGAGCAGTGCACCAGGCGGTGCGACTTCTGCCTGATCGACACGGGCAAGCCGACCGAGGTGGACCGGGACGAGCCGCGCCGGGTCGCGGAGTCGGTGCGGCAGATGGAGCTGAAGTACGCGACCGTCACGGGCGTCGCCAGGGACGACCTGCCGGACGGCGGCGCGTGGATCTACGCCGAGACGGTGCGGCAGATCCACGCCCTGGTGCCGGGCACGGGCGTCGAGGTGCTGATCCCGGACTTCAACGCGGTCCCCGAGCAGCTGGCCGAGGTGTTCGGGTCGCGGCCCGAGGTGCTGGCGCACAACGTGGAGACGGTGCCGCGGATCTTCAAGCGGATCCGGCCGGCGTTCCGCTACGAGCGGTCGCTGCGGGTGCTGACGCTGGCCCGCGAGGACGGTCTGGTCACCAAGTCCAACCTGATCCTGGGCATGGGCGAGACGCGGGACGAGATCAGTCAGGCCCTGCGCGACCTGCACGAGGCGGGCTGCGAGCTGATCACCATCACGCAGTACCTGCGGCCGACGCCGCGGCACCACCCGGTGGAGCGGTGGGTCAAGCCGGAGGAGTTCGTGGAGCTGCGGCAGGAGGCCGAGGAGATCGGCTTCGCCGGCGTCATGTCCGGGCCGATGGTGCGTTCGTCGTACCGGGCCGGGCGCCTCTACCAGCAGGCGATCGCGCGCCGGGGCCAGACCAGGGCCGCCTGAGTTTCACCCCCGGGTCATGGGCCCGAAACACCGTTCGATAACAATAGAAGGACACTTGACGGACCGCCTGGGGAGGGGCTGGCCATGCGCACTCTGCGTCTGCTCGAGGAGAGACTGCTGCGGGGAGGCCGTCGCACGGCCCTGCGCAACGCCTGGGCGGCGGTCCAGGAGGACCGTGAGCGGGCGGCGGCCCGCACGGAGGCGGAGCGGGCGCTGACGGCCGTACGTGACCGGCCTGCCGGCCTGAGCGGTCCGAAGGTTCCGCAGGCCACGCGTTCTCCGCAGTAAGCCCGCGCCGCGGGCCGGCGCGCCCGGCCTGAGCGGTGCGGAGCGAGACCCCGCTGCGGGCCGGCGCGGCCACGGCCGCCTACCGCTGCGGTCCAGCGGCCTGAGTGGCCCGAAGGATCCGCACACCAGGCGTCCAGCGGGCTGAGCCCGCGCCACGGGCCGGCGCGGGCGGCCTGAGCGGTGCGGAGACCACCGAGCGGAGCGAGACCGCGCCGCCGGCCGGCGCGGCCACGGCCGTAGGGCCGGTCCAGCAGCCTGAGGGTCCGAAGGATCCGCACACCAGGCGTCCAGCGGGCTGAGCCCGCGCCGCAGACCGGCGCGACCGGCCTGAGCAGTGCGGAGACCACCGAGCGGAGCGACCGGCGCAGCGCGACCGGCCCGCCCGCCGCAACGGTCCGAGCGCACCACGGCCACGCGCGCGCAGCGCCTGGGCCGCCCGGCGTGCTGAGGAGGCGGAGCCGGCCCGTAGACTGACCGGTATGGCGCGGAAGGACAAGGAACAGGATTCCGAAAACCCGGGGCGGCTCAAGCAGATCGCCCTGACATACCGGATGACCCGGCGGAACGATCGCTGGATCGGCTGGATCATCTCAGCGGTGGGCCTCGGCACGTTCGGTGTCGTGCTGGCCATCGGTTTCCTGATCGGTCACCCGATCTATCTCGGCATCCTCGGCTTCCTGGTCGCGCTGCTGACCACGGCGATCGTCTTCGGCCGCCGGGCCGAGCGGGCGGCGTTCAGCCAGATGGAGGGCCAGCCGGGTGCCGCCGCCGCGGTCCTGGAGAACATGCGGCGTGGCGTGAACTTCACGCCGGCCGTGGCCATCAACCGCAACCAGGACGTGGTGCACCGCGCGGTCGGCAAGTTCGGCGTGGTGCTGGTCGGCGAGGGCAACCCGAACCGGCTCAGGACCCTGATGGCGGCCGAGAAGCGGCGGATGAACCGGGCGATCTCCGAGGTGCCCGTGCACGATGTGATCGTCGGCCGCGGCGAGGGCCAGGTGGAGCTGAAGAAGCTGCGCTCCACGATCCTCAAGTACCCCAGGGTGCTGGGCGGTCCCCGCGTCACCGAGGTCAACGACCGCCTGCGGGCCATGGGCGACCTGATGAGCAACATGCCGCTGCCGAAGGGCCCCATGCCGAAGGGCATGCGCCTGCCCAGGGGCGGCGGGGGCCCGCGCCGCGGTCGCTGACCGCCCCCCGGAACGCGTGACGAAGGCGGCCCGGCCCCCGAGAGGGAGCCGGGCCGCCTTCGTGTCGTCTCGCGCTACGCCCGGACCTGGACGGCGTCGGTGAGCTTGTCGTGGAGGCCCCGGGTGTCGCGGTCCCAGATGAGGGCGGGGATGGCCAGCGACAGCAGCACGGAGCGGAGCGCGGCGCGCGGGAAGGTCAGGCGGCCGCCGCCGACGTGGATCACCCGGAGCCCGAGCAGCCGCTTGCCCGGCGTGCGGCCCAGGGTGCCCACCGTGAGGACGGACATCACGAGGAAGACGAGCAGCGTCCAGCTGTTCGCCGCCCGTACCTGACCGTCGGCGAGCAGACCGTATGCGATCAGGCCGCACAGCGCCCAGTCGACGAAGATCGCGGCCACCCGCCGCCCGGGCGGGGCGATCGAGCCCGGGCCCTCCCTGGGGAGCCCGAGCCGGTCCCCCCGATAGCTGAAGTCGGCGCCCGTCTCGTCGGTCACCACGCGTGATCCCCGGTTCTCCACGCTTCCACCGTAGCGCGCGGGCCCGACGGACCCGTCACCGGTATCAGCGGAGAAGTCCGGTTAACATCGGCGAAACAATTGGGTCATGCCCGAGAAATGGCACGTCCTTAGGGTCGACCCCGGCAGGCCCACGTACCGGGCCATTCCCCGAGCTGCACACTCCCCGACCCCAGGGCCGGGGGTAGGAGGACACCGGATGTTCCAGAACGCCGACGAGATCAACAAGTTCATCGCGGAAAAGGACGTCAAGTTCATCGACGTCCGCTTCTGCGACCTGCCGGGCATCATGCAGCACGTGACCGTTCCGGTCGGCAGCTTCGACCCGAACGCGAGCCTGATGTTCGACGGATCGTCGATCCGTGGCTTCCAGGCCATCCACGAGTCCGACATGGCGCTGGTCCCCGACCTCTCCACGGCGCGGGTCGACCCGTTCCGCAAGGACCTCACCATCAACATCAACTTCTTCATCCACGACCCGATCACGGGCGAGGCGTACAGCCGTGACCCGCGGAACGTGGCGAAGAAGGCCGAGGCGTACCTGGCCTCGTCCGGCATCGCCGACACCGCCTTCTTCGGCCCGGAGGCCGAGTTCTACGTGTTCGACGACGTCCGCTTCGAGACCAAGTCGAACGCCGGCTACTACTACATCGACTCCGAGGCGGGCGCCTGGAACACCGGCGCCATCGAGGAGGGCGGCAACCGTGGCTACAAGGTCCGCTACAAGGGCGGCTACTTCCCGGCCCCGCCGGTCGACCACTTCGCCGACCTGCGCGCCGAGATCTCCCTGGAGCTGATCAAGGCCGGCCTCGAGGTCGAGCGCCAGCACCACGAGGTGGGCACCGCCGGCCAGGCCGAGATCAACTACAAGTACAACACGCTGCTCGCCGCCGCCGACGACCTGATGCTGTTCAAGTACATCGTCAAGAACGTCGCCTGGCGCAACAACAAGACCGCCACCTTCATGCCCAAGCCGATCTTCGGCGACAACGGCTCCGGCATGCACGTCCACCAGTCCCTGTGGCTGGGCGGCAGCCCCCTCTTCTACGACGAGCAGGGCTACGCGGGCCTCTCCGACACCGCCCGCTACTACATCGGCGGCATCCTGAAGCACGCCCCGTCGCTGCTGGCCTTCACCAACCCGACGGTGAACTCCTACCACCGCCTGGTGCCGGGCTTCGAGGCGCCGGTCAACCTGGTCTACTCGCAGCGCAACCGCTCCGCCGCGATGCGCATCCCGATCACCGGCTCCAACCCGAAGGCCAAGCGCGTCGAGTTCCGCGCGCCCGACCCGTCGTCCAACCCGTACCTGGCCTTCTCGGCGCTGCTGCTCGCCGGTCTCGACGGCATCAAGAACAAGATCGAGCCGGCCGAGCCGATCGACAAGGACCTGTACGAGCTGGCCCCCGAGGAGCACGCCGAGCTCCCGCAGGTCCCGACCTCCCTGCCCGCGGTCCTCGACGCCCTGGAGGCGGACAACGAGTACCTGCTGGCCGGCGGCGTCTTCACGTCCGACCTGATCGAGACCTGGATCGACTTCAAGCGCGAGAAGGAGATCGCCCCGATGCAGCTGCGGCCGCACCCGCACGAGTTCGAGCTCTACTTCGACGTGTAAGGGCGGATCCCGCGTCACCGAGGGCCCGGTCGTCGTCCCCGCGAGGGGTGGCGGCCGGGCCCTCGGCGTTCCCCGGCTCAGGCGGCGCAGAGCCGGTCGGCCAGGGTGGTCATCGCGGGGGTGCCGGGGGTGGTGCCGGTGCTGGCGAGGGCGGCGCTGAGCCGCTCGGGGCGGCGGAGCAGCCGGCGGCGGTGGGGGTGCAGCGTGGCGGTGGCGAGCAGCCAGCCGGCGAGGGCGTGCGGGTCGTCGGGGGTGGCGCGGAGGGTGGCGGCGCAGCCTGCCTCGGCGAGCGCGGGGCGTCCGGCGGCCAGGAGCTCGTCGGGCGTGACCGGCGAAACGGGCGGCTCCCGGTACAGGCGTAGCCGGTCATCGACCCAGAGCGCGCGAGCGACGGGCCGGACGACCGGCGCGGTGTCGGAGCCGGCCGGCTCAGCCGCCAGGCGGTTCCGCAGCCGCCATTCGACGGCGTGGCTGACGGCTGCCGCGGCGGCGCGGGCGGCGATCGCCGGCGGCACGGGCTCCCGCCGCCAGCCGCGGAGCGTGCCGGCGAGCCCGTCGACCAGTCGGCGGCCGGTGGCGGTGAGCCGGTCGGAGGCGTGCAGGGCCCGCACCACCCGGCCCGTCTGGATGCGCAGCAGGGCGAACTGGAAGGCGGCGACATCCCTGTCGACCACGGATGGTTCGGCCATCCGGTCACGCCAGAAGCCAGCGACGCCGACGAAGGCGTAGGCACCCCGTGCAGCAGCCCGGTCAGATGCCGGGGGTCCGGACGCCAGGGGGCGTAGTGGATCTCCGCCCGGTCGTCGTCCAGCAGCGGGAACAGGTGCAGCAGCGCGCTGAGCTTGCTGTGCTGGAACTCGTGGACCATGGCCTCAGCGAGGGCCATGCCGGTCGCGGGCCGGGAGACGACCATGGAGCCGAACGCGTCACCGGTGGTGGCGCTGAGCATCTCCCCGGGGGGCGGGGCGGCGGCACGGCCCCAGGGGACGATCCGGCGGATGTCCTGGACGCGCAACCGCCCGGGGCCGGGGGCCGCCGGGCGGAGTATGGCGGTGGCCTCGGCGAACAGCGCCCGCCAGACCCCGACTTCGGCGTCGTCGAGACGCTCGGGGGCTATCGGCTCGGTCAGGTCGCGGTAGGGGTCGACGTCGTCCAGGAAGGTGCCGGGGGCGAGGCGGCGCAGCGGCTGCCAGTCCCCTGTGTCGTGCCGGCCGAGCGGGTGTACGGTCACGGCGCGGCCGCCGGGCTGGGCGAGGGTGAGCCCCGGGCCACGCAGCCGGGCGGTGGCCGTCGTGAACTCGGGCCCGGAACCGGGCTTTTCGAGGCGGGCGAGGCCAAGGGTCGGGAGCACCACGGCGCCGTCGACGACGGGGACGGTGACCTCGGCGTCCAGGCCGGCGAGGGCGCGGGCGGCCAGGCAGACGGCGTGCAGGTGGCCGATGTCGGCCCACAGCGGCGGCCCTTCGGCCGAGCCGTGCAGCCGCCGCAGCAGATGGGCCGTCCAGCAGCCGACCTGCGGGCTGAGCAGCAACTCCTCGACCGCGTCCGGCCGGTGCTCGGCTGCCTCGGTGATCAGCCGCCAGGCGGCGGCGACGGTCCCGGTGCGGGCCAGCTCCTCGGGATGTTCCTCGAGCCGGTCGAGGAGCTCGGCGAGCAGCATGAGACGGCGGTTGCGCTCCCCGCCGCGGAGGAAGCCGATCGCCTCGGGAGAGCCACCCCCTGAGGCGAGTTCGTCGAACCAGTCACCCGGCATGCACATTCGCTGGTAGGGCTGGCCCAACGCGGCTTACCGCCTCTCCTCAGGGTCGGTCCAGGGAGGTGCCCGGCGGGTTCGTGCCTCCTCCCGTGCTCATGGCGGCACTTCTGCCCCATCGAGCCTCGTCGAGCAGACGCCGGGTCCGCATGGACGCCGGGAGGCCGCGCAGCGCGGCCAGGCTCACCCCCGTGAGGTCGGCCATGTCGGACGCGATCTGGTCCATCACCGGCTCGTCCAATCCGTGATCCCCCTTGCCGTCTACTGACGGAGCGTGATAGCGAACCCGGTCACTCGGATCCCTTCCCATGATGACGAACTGCGGGCGTGCTGGGAAGCCTGTGGCAGGCGCCAGTCGATCTGGTCGACGACACCTGACGGGCCGGGCACTGGACGTGATCCACGCGATCGAAGGCGGGCCGAGCGATGGGGAGATCTTCGCCCAGAGCTTCGACCGTACGAAAGGGGGTCCGTGCGGCCCTCGTGGCCGCCGGGGCGACGGACCGAAGTGTTCCTCGCGTTCGAGGCCACGGCCTCGGACGTGCACCTTTCGATCACTCAGAATTGGTTCGGTTGCGGTTGATCCCGCAACGGGGACGGGGATCGGTACGAGGGAAGACTCAGCGGGTCGGGCCACCGATGACGTTCCGCTGGAGTGGCTTCCCTTATGCCGACGATGTGGCCGCCTCGCTGACCAGCGCGCCGGTCGGCATCCCCAGTGCCGTCAAGCGTATCGTCGATGACCACATCGACGTCAGACTCGGTCGCGCGATTCTGCGCCTGTCCGCGCGGCGCGATCCGGCCCGGCAAAGGGCGGAGGACGTGCTATGAAGTGGGACGACGTCACACTCGTCATCCTCGCCGCGTTCGGCTGCTTCACGTTGCTGCTGACACAGGTCAGCGAAGTGCTGTCGAGGCTGCCGCAGATCATCCGCGCATGGCGGCAGGTGCGACGAGAACTGAGCGGTGATGGTGATTCCGCCTCCCGGGATCACTCGGGAAGAGTCACCACCCCGGGCCCAGCCACGGTCGATCCCAGAGGGAGGAGCCGTACCTCTGGAGAGCCCGACGGCGGGCGCGACGAGGATTGATCTGATCGATAGCGCAGCTCGGCGGGCGCCGGTTGGAGCAGATCCACGCGCCCGCCGGGGGCAGGGGCGTTCCTCCGAGCTCAGGCGGCGCAGAGCCGGTCGGCCAGGGTCGCCATGGCGGGGGTGCCCGGGGTGGTGCCGGTGCTGGCGAGGGCGGCGCTGAGCCGTTCCGGGTGGCGGAGCAGCCGGCGGCGGTTGGGGTGCAGCGCCGCGGTGGCGAGCAGCCAGCCGGCGAGGGCGTGCGGGTCGTCCGGGGTGGCGCGGAGCGTGGCGGCATAGCCATGCTCGGCGGCCGAGGGTTGGCCGGCGGCCAGTAGTTCGTCGGGGGTGACCGGTCTCGTGGGCGGCTCACGGTAGAGGCGAAGGCGTTCGTCGGACCAGACGGTCGGGGCCCCGCCGGGGCGGTTCTGGTTCCGCAGCCGCCATTCGACGGCGTGGCTGATGGCGGCCGCAGCGGCGCGGGCGGCGATCGCCGGCGCCACGGGCTCCCGACGCCAGCCGCAGAGCGTGCCGGCGAGTCCGTCGACCAGTCGGCGGCCGGTGGGGGTGAGCCGGTCGGAGGCGAGCAGGGTGCGCACCACCCGGCCCGTCTGGGTGCGCAGCAGGGCGAACTGGAAGGCGGCCAGGTCGCCGTCGACGACGGCCGGTTCGGCCATCCGGTCGCGCCAGAAGCCAGCGACGCCGACGAAGGCGTAGGCGCCGTGCAGCAGCCCGGTCAGATGCCGGGGGTCCGGACGCCAGGGGGCGTAGTGGATCTCCGCCCGGTCGTCGTCCAGCAGCGGGAACAGGTGCAGCAGCGCGCTGAGCTTGCTGTGCTGGAACTCGTGGACCATGGCCTCAGCGAGGGCCATGCCGGTCGCGGGCCGGGAGACGACCATGGAGCCGAACGCGTCACCGGTGGTGGCGCTGACCACCCCGGACCGTGGCTCTCCTGATGTGCCGGCCCAGGGAACGATCCGACGGATGTCGGTGACGCGCAACCGCCCGGGGCCGGGCGGCGCCGAGCGGAGTACCGTCGCGGCCCGCTCGAACAGCCGCCGCCAGGTGTCGACTTCGGCGTCCTCCAAGCGCTCGGGCGGTATCGGCTCGGCCAGGTCACGGTAGGGATCGACGTCGTCGAGCCAGGTCGCGGGGCCGAGGCGGCGCAGCGGGAGCCAGTCCGCGGTCTCGCGCTCGCTGAGCGGGATGACCGTCACCGCGCGCCCGCCGCGCTGCGTGAGGGTGAGCTTGGAACCGCGTAGTCGGGCCGTGGCAGTGTCGAACTCGGGCCCGGAGCCCGGCTTCTCGAGCCGAGCCAAGCCGAGCGTGGGCAGCACGACCGCGCCGTCGAGGACGGGGACGGTCAGGTCGGCGTCCAGGCGGGCCAAGGCACAGGCGACCAGAGAGACGGCCAGCAGGTAGCCGGCGTCCACCCAGAGCGGTGGCCCGCCGGCCGAGCCATGCAGGCGACGCAGCAGGTGGGCCGCCCAGCTGCCGGTCTGCGGGCTGCACAGCAACTCCTCGACCGCATCCGGCTGGTGCCTGGCAGCCTCGGTGACCAACCGCCAGGCGGCGGAGACGGACTCGGGGCCGGCCATCGCGCCGGAGTGTTCCTCGACCCGGTCGAGCACCTCGGCCAGCAGAATCAGGCGGCGGTTACGCTCGGCACTGGCCAGAAAGCCGACGGCCTCGGGAGAGCCGCCCCCGGAGGCGAGTTCATCGAACCAGGGGCCCGGCATTCGCATCCGCTCACAGGGCTGCTCCAATGCGGCTCTCCCGCCTCTCTCGGTCGGCGTTACGCGACGTTGCTCGGCTGGCTGGTATCCCCCATCACGTTGCTCCGGCCGCGCCGCACCTCGTCGAGCAGGCGGCGAGGGCGCGCGGAGGCGGGGAGCTCGCGGAGCGTGTCGAGACTGACCCGCGTCAGGTCGGCCATGTCGGACGCTATGTCGTCCGTCGCCGGCTCGTTCAATCCGTGGACCCCCTTCCCCACCTGCTGGCGGGCGTGAAAACGGACCCGGTCGCCCCGGATCCCTTCCCATGATGACGAACGGTGGGCATGCTGGGAAGCCCGTGTCATGCGTGAGCCCCGATCAGCGGCGCGGACCGGTGAACTTCCCGATGGCGGTTGCGAGTGCGACGGCGCGCTCCTCGTCGTCATCGAGCGCGGTGACGACGTCGTAGAGCGCCCAGAGCTCCTCAGGGCGGCGCTTCAGGGCCGTGACGATGGCGACGAGGTCGGCGCGGGGCAGCGGGTGCCTGCGCATCCGGGCCACGGTCTTCGGGGGCAGCCCGAGGACCATCGTCTGGCGTTGGTCAGGGTCGGCCGCCAGCGGATAGTCGAGCAGCACATCGACCAGCGGGCCGATGGCAGCGACGGGCGCGGCCTGGCGTGGGGCCGGGGTCGGGATGACCTCGCGGCGGTGGCCGAGGAGGGCAAGGGTGGGGAGTTGCTCGGTGTCCCCCCGCTGCCCCAGCAGTTCGAGCCGGGCGGTCGTGCGCTCATACAGGGCATCGGCGTCCGGCGGCCACGGGCCGGCCGCAGGGCCCTCGGCGAGCCCGTTGAGGACGTCGAGCAGGGCGTCGGAGAAGAGACCAGCGCGTCGCAGCGGGTCGTTGGCGGCCCGCTGGCCACGGGTGGCGGCGAGGAGCACGGCCTGCTGATGGGCACCGGTGCGTCGACCGGCGGGCAGCATCTCTGTCGGCAGACTGTTACGGAAGCGATGGTCCTCGACGAAGGTGCGACAGGTGTCGACCACCCAGATCTGTCGGGTGCGGCCCGGCAGAAGCTCGCTCGCGAGGGTGGCGCGGGCGGACTCCAGGTGCAGGTTGCGCTTGTCGGCCGCGGTCGCGTCGGCGCAGAACAGCCGGTTGTTCTCCTGCTCATCGAGCACGCCGTGGCCACCCCACCAGATCCACACCACCTCCGCAGCCAGGGCGGGGAGTTCGGTGAGCAGCGTGTGCCGGATATCCGCCTGGCCGGCGGGGCGGTGCTCCACATCGACGTGGTGTCCGTCCTCGGGCGCGAGGTGGAGCAGCACATTGCGCTCCGGCACGCCACGGCTCAACAGCCAGTCGCGGAAACGCAGCGCGTCACGCGCCGGCCCCGGCAACCGCCAGGCGGGGCCGGCCGCGTAGCGCTCGATGCCGACGACCAGCGCGACCGTGCGTCGGGGGGTCATGAGTCTCCTCGGGCGAGCGCTGGGGCGCGGTGCGCTACATCGGCATGGGCGCCAGGTCGGACTCGATCCGCTGGTGCATGCGCGCGGCCATCAGCCAGGGGTGGTCAGGGTTCAGGATCTCGGAAAGACCCTTGACTGCTTCCGCGTTGACCGTGTCGGCCTCCTCGCTCAGCCCGAGGCCACGCAGGTCGAGGGACAGGTTGGCGCGGCACACGTGAGTCAGGGGGTGGTTGGGGCCCGACACCTCGGCCAGCGCGGTGAGCGTCGCCTCGTCGAGGGCCCTGGCACGCCCGAAGTCGAAGCGCGCGTAGTGGTTGCTGGCCTGGCCGAGGTCGCAGACCAGCGCCGAGACGTGCCGCTCCCCCAGCGTTTCACGGAACAGCCCGGCCGCTTTGGCGTGCAGCCGGTCGGCCCCGTTGAGGTCTCCCTCGGCGCGCAGCGTCGCCGCGTGGTTCACCATGGCCGTCAAGGTGTAGGCGTGCCGGTCGCCCATGCCCTCCCGATAACGGGCCAGCACCCGGGCGCCGAGCTCGTGGGCGGCGGGCAGGTCACCGCGCAGCCGCCGGTCCACGCTGGTGTTGATGGCGGCACTGAGGGTGTCCGGGTAGTCCGAACCGTAGCGGGTGATGAACCGCTCCAGGGTCTCCTCGCCCAGCGCGCTGGCATCGGCGTAGAGGCCGTCCCTGCGCCGGCAGACCGCCAGGTTGCGGGCAGCGCGGATGGTGGCCGCGTTGTCCTCGCCCAACACGTTGCGATAGATGCGGTAGGTCTCCTCCTGCATCGCGCGGGCCGCCGAGAAGTCGCCGGCCTCGCAGATGTCGATGGCCAAGCCGTTCACCGTCTGGAGGGTCTGGACGTGGGCCGGACCATACAACAGCTCCCACTGCCTGGCGGTCTCCTCGTCCAGTTCCCTGGCCGCGACGAAGTCGCCGACGAGCCGTAGGGAGACGCCGAGGTTGTGGGCAGCCGCCAGGGTGGCGGGGTCCTCCGGGCCGAACAGGTCGCGGGCGCGGTCGTACGCCTCGGTGTCCAGCGCCACGGCCTCGCGGAACGCGCCGCGGTAGCGCAGCGAACCGGCCATCTGGCTCATGGAATCGAGCAGTTCCTCGTCAGGCACGTCCGTGGTGCGGCAGACTTCCAGGGCCCGGGTGTTGAGGACGAAGGCCTCGTCGGTGTGGCCGAGCACGCGCAGCACGAACGCCAGCCACTTGGACATCTGGATGACGGTGAGGTTCTCCTCGCCGGACTGCGCCTGCCAGGCCGTCCACGCCTCACGCGCCAGGTCGGCCGAGGCCTGGTGCGCACCCCAGTTGTAGAGGTAACGCACGACGCCGTCCACCAGCTGCCGCACCCAGGGGTCGGCACTGTGCACCGCGCCGGAGGCGATCACGTGCGGCACCAGGGCCTGGTAGGCCGGCCATTGGTCGGTGCTGCGGGCATTGCCCGGCGTGGCGGCGGCCAGCAGCACCTGAGCGGAGGTACGCCGCCTCGCTGCCTCCTCAGCGGAGAGGCCGGCCAACAGGACGGTCTGCATCAGGCGGTGCAGCTGGATGGTGCCGTTCTTGTGGTCGAGCTTGATCAGGGAGAGCTTGCTGAGATCCCGGGTGGCCCTGGCGAGCAGCACCGGGTCGCGCAGGATCGGGTCGAGTTCGGGGCTGACCTCCACGTTGCGGGTGCCCCTGAACATGCTCTGCGGGATCGGCTCGGGGGCCATGCAGGCGCAGACCTCGAGGAGTTGACGGGCGGCCGGGTTGGTCTGGGAGAGCCGGTCGAGCGAGATGTTCCAGGCGGCGGCCACCGACACCGGGTAGTCGGGCGAGGGATCGAGCTCCAGGATGCCGGGACGGCGCTCGTTGAGCAACGTGAGGTACTGGGAGACGGGCATGCCGGTAGCGGCGTGCCAGGCGCCGGCCTGTTCGATGGCGAGCGGCAGGTCGCCGAGGGCCTCGGCGAGCTCGTCGGCCTCCTGAGCGCTGAGGTCACGGGAACGGCGTTGGAGGAGGGCGACGCTCTCCTCGCGCTCGAACACGTTGACCGTGAGCGGGTTGGCCACGCGCTCCCAGTCCCGGTTGCGTGAGGTGACGATGATCTTGCCGGGGCCGCCGGTCGGGAAGTAGCCGCGTACGGTTTCGATGTCCTCCGCGTTGTCGAAGACCAGGAGCCAGTTGTCGTAGGGCTTGCCGCTGCGCAGCGCCTCGCGGACGGCCGGGACGGCGGTGTTGGCCTGCGGCCCGACGTCCAGGTTGAGGGCGCGGGCGAGGTCGGCGAGGGCGCCGAGGATCAGGCTGTCCTGTTCGGCGGGGATCCACCAGATGACGTTGTACTCGTGGCTGTGCCGGTAGACGTACTCGATGGCGATCTGCGACTTGCCGACGCCGCCCATGCCGTGCAGCGCGTGCGGCAGCACGGCGGCCGTCACCTCGCTACGAAGCTGTTGCTCGACCGCAGTCAAAAGGCTTTCGCGCCCGGTGAAGTTGGGGTTCTTCGGCGGTACGTTCCCCATGATCCGCGGCTGCCCGATGCGCGGGTAACGGGTTGCTGACGTGTTGGGCGCCATGTCCTGGTCGGCCTTCCGAGCTGAGATTTCTGGAGTGTCGGGTGACGGCGTCGGCACACCGCCTCCGTGCGGGTCGCGTGGTCCTGCTTGCTGTATGCCCTGATTCACACGGTTGTCACCGGGTGGAGTCAGGACCTCACGTCGGGTGCGGCCATCGGCCAGGCCGGCGACGCGCGCGGCGCGGCGGGCGTACGGGCCGGAGAGCGCCTTCAGGACGGCGATCTCGATCGGCAGCCAGGCGCGGTTCTCCTCGGTGAGCTCGGGCAGTGCGGCGCCCTCCGGGTCCTTGAGGGCGGCCTTGAGGCTGGCGCCCCGGCCCCTGCCGCCGCTCAGCTCGGCGAACAGGCTGACGGTGCGGGCGAGTTGGGTGCGGCTGCCGGTGGCGAGCAGTGCCTCGCGGATGCCGGGCGCGAAGTCGGGGGCGCCGCCGTGCCTGGTGCGGGTCCAGTCGAGCAGGCCGCCCATCATGATCTCCGCGATGTGGACCGGGCGCGCCTCGGGGAACGCGCGCCGGCACAGCTCCTCGATGAGGTCGAACTCGAAGGGGACCGCCGCGAGTTGAGAGGCGAGCCGGCGGGCGGTCGGGCTGGCGAGGGAGGCGAACCTGGCGACGGCGGCGGCCGCGGTGCGCTGGTTGGCGGCCCGGGGGGCGCGGAGCCCCGGGGTGGGCGTGCCCTGGGCGAGGGTGCCGGCCAGCACGAAGGGGAGGGCACGCCGCACGCCGCTCTCGCCGGCGACGACGGCGGCCCAGGCCGTGAAGGGCTCGGGCTTGAGGCTGAGCACCGGCACGGGCACCGGGTCGCCCGGCGGGGTCGGCGGGGGGCGCAGCGGGTCGGCCCCGGCGGGGGGCGGGCGGTGGCCGACCCTGCCGTTGGGCGCGGCGAAACCGCCGGCGGCCAGCTCGGCGCGGAAGGGGTTGAGCGAGGTGCGGTGCCAGAGGTAGGTGGGCAGCAGGTGGACCAGCGCGGTGGGGCCGCCCGCGGTGAGGCGCTCCAGCAGCGCGTCGGCCGTGGGAGAGGCCCAGCCGTGGCCGAGCCCGTCGGTGACGACGAGGTGGACGCGGGTGCCGCGGGCGTCGATGAGCTCGGCCGGGTCGCCTTCGCGGCCGCCCGGCCAGCGCAGCGTGGCCTCGCCGTCGCGGGGTAACGCCAGGCGCACCACGCGCACGTCGCGGAAGGCGCCGCTGCGCTCGGCCTCGGTGGCGAGCGAGGCGACGGCGTCGTCCCAGATCCGCATGGTGGGGCCGTCGTCGGCGAGCACCACGAGGTCGAGGGCGGTCTCGCCGGCCGGCCGCAGGTAGGGGATCCACAGGTCGTCGGTGATGCCGTGCCTGGCGGTGCGCTCCTCGTCGAGGACGGCGCGGCTGCGGGACGGCACGCGGCGGCGCAGCCCGTGCAGGGCCTTGGCGAGGCGGACGGGTGCGGGCGACGGCGCGGCGGAGGCGCGTGGGGGCGCGCCGAGGTCTTCGGTGGCGCGAACCGGCGCGACCGGGGCCGTGGCGGTGTTCGGTGCCGGCTCGCGCGGCGGGGGCTGCGCGGGGTCGCCGGTGTGCCCGGTCGGCGGCGGGACCGGGGTGTGCGGGGGCCGGGAGGGGGCGTCGGCACTCGGTGCGGGGTCGGCGGGCGCCGGCCGCGGCTGACCGGTCTCGCGCTGGTGGCGTGCTGGGCGGTCGTCGCCCGGCTCCGCCCCGGCTGCCAACCGGGTCGCCGTGAGCCAGGCCGCGTCGGCGATCTCCCACCAGTCGGGATCGCCGGCGGTGGCCTGCCGCGCCTGGTCGCGGGGGGCGGGTGCACGCTCCCGGGGAAAGCCGTTCATCAGCGGCCTTTCGCGAGGTCGCGGAGGAGCATCTCGATCAGCTTACGCCCGTCCTCATCCCTCTGGAAACCACCGGCCGTGGTCAATTGAACGGCGTTCAGCAACTGGTCGACGGACTGGGTGCCGCCGTCCCGCACGCGTCGTTCGAAGTCGTCGACGAGGGCGGTGACGCCCTCGGGGCTGCGGCGCAGGTGGCTGGCGACGATGGCGAGCAGCTGCTGGCGGCTCGGCGGCAGCATCTCGAGGGGGAGGCAGCGGCGGCGGAACGCGGCCGGGAACTCGCGCTCGCCGTTGCTGGTGATGACGACCAGGGGGAACTCGCGGCACTCGACGCGGCCTCCGACGATCTCGGCGCGCCGCTCGGGGTCGTCGGTGAAGACGCTGGCGTCCCGCAGGGCGCCGCGGATCAGCTCGGGGATCTCGTAGCTGCCGTTCTCCAGGACGTGCAGCAGGTCGTTGGGCAGGTCGATGTCGCTCTTGTCGAGCTCGTCGATCAGCAGCACCCGGGGGCGCTCCCAGCCGAGCAGGGCGGTGCCGAGCGGGCCGAGGGTGATGAAGTCGCCGAGGTAAGGCGGCTGTTCCGGCGGGACGCCGCCGGGCTCGGTGGGGCCGCCGGCCCGCCAGGCGGCGATGGCCTGGGCGCGACCGATGGAGTCGTACTCGTAGAGGCCGTCGCGCAGGGTGGTGCGGCTGACGATGCTCCACTGGAGGACCCGGCCGAGGCCGAGTTCCCTGGCGGCGAGGTAGGCGAGGGTGGACTTGCCGACGCCTGGCGGCCCGGTGACGAGCAGGGGGCGGCGCAGCACCAGGGCGGCGTTGACGGTGTCGATCTCCTCGTCGCGCAGGTTGGGCCTGGCGACGGTGGCGCCGCCGAGCCGGCGGCGCGCGGCCCGGTCGTCCTCGGGTGGCGGCGGTTGCAGGGGCTCGCCGCTGAACTCGCGCCAGGGGGGCGGCGCGGGGATGGCGGCCGGGCCGTCCTTCGGCGGCACGCCGGTGCCGTGGAAGATCCGCCAGGAGTCGCGCCCCTCGGGGCCGGTCGTGCCATCCGCCGCCGGGGACTCTGACTCGGTCACGCCGGAACCTCCTCGCAGTCGATGAGTCGGAAGGGATCATCCCAGAAGAGCGCGATGTTCCGGCCGAGTTGCTGAAGTCCTTCGACGTCCGTCTCGGCCAGGATCCGCATCTGCAGCACCTTGCGCGGGAGTTGGGCGTGCTGGAAGCCGATGAGGAGGCGCATCATCTCGCGGGCCATGGGGTCGGACTCGGGCCTGCGGTCCCAGAGGGCGAGGCCGACGCCCTCGGCGATGGCGGCCTTGAGCGGTTCGAGGCCGTGGCCCTCGATGGCCGGGGCGTCCATGGTGACGGCGGTCAGCCGGTCGTTCTGGAAGAGGGCCTGGCGCCAGCGCGGCAGTTCGGCGGGGTCGGCGGCCCACCAGTGGTGGGCCTGGGTGACCGGGCCCCGGCTGAGGGTCTTCCAGCGGGCGCGCCAGGCGCGGTGCTGGATCGGGTTCCGGTCGCGCATCCGTTCGAGGCTGCGGAGGTGGACGAGGTAGCGGGGGCCGATGGGGACCGGGTCGCCGGTGTCGGTGCCGAGTTCGAGCCGTGCCACGTCGTGGTTGAGGAGCGAGTAGGGCAGGACGAACTCGACGTAGGCGGGCTCCGCGTCGTCTTCCGGCAGGTCGGCCCAGAGCCGCTCGCCCTGCCGGATGGCGCGCTCCACGGCGCCCGAGAGGCCGTCGAGCGTGGTGACCTCGGACTCGCCGGAGCGCGGGTCCCAGTAGCCGGGGAGCTCGTTGATCCAGTAGCGGACGAAGACGTCGGGCGAGCCGTCGTCGGCCGGGTCGACCATGACGACCAGGCACTTGGGGATGGTGTCGTCGGGGGCCGCGATGCTGGCCAGCCGCCGGCGGCGCTCGCGCAGGGCGTCCAGGGCGCCGGCGCTGGCGGCCCATGCCTCGCACCAGTCGCGGAGCCTGGTGGCCTGGGCGGTGGCGGCGAGTTGGGCGGCGCACTCGAGCAACAGCACGGCCGGCAGCAGGCCGTCCGGTTGGGCGGGGACATCCAGCAGGTGGTCGAACAGGTCGCCCGCGGAGAGGTGTTCCGGCGTCTCCAGGTGGAGCGCGCGGGTGAGCGCGGCGTGCAGCGCCGGCCCGGGAACGGCCGCCTCCCGCAGCAGCTTGCGGGCCACCCCGGCGTCGTGGTCGGGCAGCACGGGGGCGAGCCCGTCGATCCTGGCGCGGACCTCGGAGGCGATCTCCTCACCGCTGTGCAGGCCCACCGCGAACAGGAGGGCCTCGACCCCCTGTTCGCGCTCGCGTAACACGGCGCTCACCAGGACCACCATGTCGTTGCGCGCGTCCCTGCCCAGCAGGTCGACGTGTCTGCCGAGATATTCGCCGACGGTCTGGCCGAACTCGAAGCGGAGTGCCGGGTCCCGGACACAATCCAGTTCGCAGAGCTCGTTGACCAATGTGGCCTTGAGTCGCAGGTACTCCTGGTGCGACTCGCCCGGCGTCCTTATCACCACCGACCCTCCCCCAAAAAAGTCGGTACCCCTGCCGATGACGAAGCGTGAAGTTACCACGCCATTTTGCCTGCTACCAGGGCCGTGTGAAACGGCCGGGGGTGCGGGAATCCGGCGCCCCCGGCCCGGCGCGGCCGGCTCAGCGCTGTTGCGCGGCGGCCGCCTCCCGTCGGCGCCGTCCCCGCCTCATGAGCCCGACTCCGGCGCTGACCAGGGCGAGCAGGAGGATCACCGCCCCCACGACGATGTTGCTGACGATCATGCCCGCGTCGGGATGGCGCCCGACGACCCACGGCGAAATGGCCAGCCAAATCCCGATGCCGGCGATGGCGAGGCTGAGCCCGCGCATGTTCTCGGCCCGGCTGAGCCCGAGTGCCAGTACGGCGACGGCGATGCCCATGATGAGGTTGTTGGTGGACAACCCCGGCTGGGCGGTCGTGAAGTGCAGCGTGTAAGACGACACCGCGGCGTACAACCCGGCCAGGAACAGCGGGGCGTCGACCAACGCCACGTCGCGGCCGCCCATTACCCGGTTATACCGCTGCCGCATTTCCATCTCGTCCGGATGACCCGCGAGATCCGCCCGGTGGCGGTGTGAGACGTCGGACATGGCGATCCTCCTTCGCACTCCGATCCGCCCATGTGAGCTATGTCCAGTATCCCCTAATGGTCCGATCGAGGTAATCGAGCACCCGGCTGGCGCCCGCACCCACAACTGAGTAACGTTGATTACATGATTACAGAGAAGGGGCAGCAGGAGCTGCGCGGCTGGATCGCGGGGCGGCTGCCCGAGGGGTGGTTCACGGAGCTCGCGGAGGTCGTCATCGACCGCGAGGAGATCACGGTCATCGGCCGGCTGGCGGAGCCCGAGCTGCCTCCCGGCGCGACCGAGACCGAGCGCGAGGCGGCTCTGGAGGGGCGGGTGACGGAGTTCCGCGAGCGTACCCGGATGAGCAGGGTGGAGATCGCCCGGGAGGCCAACATCCGCTTCCGCAGGCAGCTTTCCTGGGGCGTGCGGTGCGGCGAGAACCTGACGATGTTCACCCACATGTCGGCGCCCGTGATGAGCCGGCTGCGGCAGTCGGAGCGGATGGTCCTCGACACGCTGATCGCCGGCGGGGTGGCGCGCAGCCGCAGCGACGCGCTCGCCTGGTGCGTGCGGCTCGTCGCCCAGAACACCGACGAGTGGCTCGGCAACCTGCGGGACTCGCTGATCCAGGTGCAGCGGGTGCGGGAGTCGGGGCCGGACGCCGGCGCCCAGGACCTCACGCTCGAGTTCCAGCTGGAGGACGCGAAGTAGCACCTCGCGCCGAAGGAGACCCGTGTCGGCCGCCCGCCGCTGGGTACCCGGGGCGCCCCGAGGCTAGGAGGTACAGCCATGCAGCAACGGGGCAGCAACCGTCTCAACGTCCATCGTGACGACCTGATGAAGCACGACCTCCAGGGCATGCTGCGCTCCGAGCACCCGACCAGGGCCGAGGAGTGGCGGGACCAGGAGCCGGCCGCGGAGGACGACCCCGCGCTGGTCGACGGACCCGTCCCGCGGCAGAGCGCGGGCGGCCCCCGGGAGGCCGAGGACGAGGCGTTCCGTTTCGAGCTGGCTCGCCATCTGCGGCGCAGCGTGTTCCCGGCCGACCGCCGGACGCTGCTGCGCACGCTGGACGAGACGCACGCCCCGGACGTTCTGGTGGAGACGGTGCGGCGGCTGCCGACAGACCGGACCTACGCCAACGTGCAGGAGGTGACCGCGGCCCTCGGCCGCCGTCCGGCCGCCTGAGCCCACCCCCCGAGACGGCCCGCGCCCCCGGCACGGGCCGTCTCATGCGTGCCCGGCGCCCGGCGAGCTGTCGCGGCCGTTGACGCCGCTCACCGTATACGTTTGACTGAGTCAATGACCGAGTCAACGATGGCGGCGGCGACCGGGACTCCGGGCCCGCCGTCGACGGCCGAGGCCGTGCGCCGGATCAGGGAGTTCAACCGCGACTACGTCAGGCTGGTCGGCGCCTACGACTACGCGCGCCGCACCGGCACCCCCTACTCGCTGCCCGAGGCCCGCCTCATCTACGAGCTGGGCGGCGGCGGGTGGGCCAGGACCACCGAGCTACGCCGCGCGCTCGACATGGACGCCGGCCAGCTCAGCCGGCTCCTGGCGCAGGCCGAGGCCGCCGGGCTGCTCGTCCGGGAGCGCGACCCGGCCGACTCGCGCCGCCAGCTGGTCTCCCTCACCGGCGCCGGGCGGGAGGCGGCCGCCCTGCTCGACGCCCGCTCTTCCGAGGTGATCGGCGAGCAGATCGCCAGGCTGCCGAGCGCCGACCGCGAGCGGCTGCTGGCCGCGCTGGACACCGTCGCCGGACTGCTCGGCCTGGGCCGCCGCCCGTCGCCCGAGCCCGGGTTCCGGCTGCGCCCGCCGAAGACCGGCGAGCTGGGCTGGGTGATCGAGCGGCACGCCGTCCGCTACGCCGACGCCTACGGCTTCGACGCGGCCTTCGAGGCACTGGTCGCCGACGCGGTGGCCCGGTTCGCCGCCGCCCGGGAACCGGCTCGGCAGGCCTGCTGGATCGCCGAACGCGCCGGTGAGCCGGTGGGGTCGGTGTTCTGCGTGGACGAGGGCGACACGCTCGACGGGCGGCCGGCGGCCCGGCTGCGGCTGCTGCTGGTGGAGCCGGCCGCCCGGGGCCTGGGCATCGGGCAGGCGCTGGTCGGCGAGGCCCTCGCCTTCGCCCGCGCCGGCGGCTACCACGGCATGGTGCTGTGGACCAACGAGATCCTCGCCAGCGCCCGCCGCATCTACCAGGCCATGGGGTTCACGATGGTGGCCAGCACGCCGCACACGAAGTTCGGCGTACCGGCCAACGGCGAGGACTGGGAGCTGCGCTTCTGACAGGGAGCCTCAGCGGTGCGCAGGCGGCAGCTTCTCGTCCACCAGCGCCAGGATCTCCGTCACCCGCAGCCCGAACCGGACGTCGCACGGGTGCGGCCGGCCCGTGCGGGCCGACTCGACCAGCGCGTCGAGGGCCCGCAGGCAGGGCCGCACCGCCCCGCCGTCCCCCCGCTCCGGCAGCGTGGTCACCCCGGCGGCGCCGCGCAGTTCCGCGGTGACCACGGACGCCTGCGGCGGCACGGTGTGCGAGACCGTGATGGTGCTCGACGCGCCCGAGACGTGCCGCAGCGCCACGTGCACCATGTCCCCCGGGCCGCGCGCCGCCACCACGCCCTCCGGGCCCGTGATGTCGCCGAGCGGCGGCAGCAGCAGTGACAGGGCGTGCGGGCCGACGTCCCACAGGGCGCCGCGCTCCATGCGCCAGAGCGAGTCCGAGTAGGGCGTGTCCGCGCCGCCGAACACCGGCGAGAACCAGTCGGCGCGCCCGGTCAGCCAGCCGTCGGCGCCGCTCTGCGCGGCCACCCAGGCGGCGGTCTCGGGCGCGAACCGCAGCGTGAAGAACACCACCGAGGCCACCCCGGCCGACTCCACCGCGGCCGCCAGCTCCCTGGCCCCGGCCACCGTGGTGGCGACCGGCTTGTCGAGCAGCAGGTGACAGCCGGCCGCCGCGGCCCGCGCCGCGAGGGGTGCCTGCACGTCCGGCGGCAGCGCGAACGCCACCGCCTCGCAGTCCGCGAACAACTCGTCCGCGCCGTCGTAGGCCCGGGTGCCGAGATGTCCGGCGAGCTCGGTCGCGGCCTGGGGCCTGCGGCCCCAGACCCCCACGAGTTCCGTCTCCGGGTGCTCGACGAGCGCGGGTCCCTGGGTCAGGCGCGCCCAGGGGCCGGTTCCGAGCAGTCCGATCCTCATGCGGTCTCTTCCTTCCGATCGCGACGGCCAAGCGTAGGCCGTGTGCCGATCACGAGTCCGCGCCGTTCCCGCCGAAACGTAGTTCACACCGCCTTAACAGACGGGCAACTGACGGGAAATGCCTGGTGGTGATGGTTTGGGCAGCGCTGTGACGCACCCGCGAACCTCCCGGAGGAGCACGACCGTGAGCTACAAGGCCGAGTACATCTGGATCGACGGCACGTCGCCGACCGCCAAGCTGCGCTCGAAGACCAAGATCGTCGCGGACGGCGCCGAGCCGCCGGAGTGGGGTTTCGACGGCTCCAGCACCAACCAGGCCGAGGGCCACGCCTCCGACTGCATCCTCAAGCCGGTCGCCACCTACCCGGACCCGATCCGCGGCGGCGACCACGTCCTGGTGCTCAACGAGGTCTACAACGTCGCCGACGGCGCGCCCCACGTCTCCAACACCCGTGCCCTGCTGCGTCCGATCGCCGAGCAGTTCGCCACCCAGGAGCCGATCTTCGGCATCGAGCAGGAGTACACCTTCTTCAAGGGCTCCCGCCCGCTCGGCTTCCCGGAGAACGGCTTCCCCGCCCCGCAGGGCGGCTACTACTGCGGCGTCGGCGCGGACGAGATCTACGGCCGTGACGTCGTCGAGGCGCACCTGGAGAACTGCCTCAAGGCCGGCCTCGGGATCTCCGGCATCAACGCCGAGGTCATGCCGGGCCAGTGGGAGTTCCAGGTCGGCCCGCTCTCCCCGCTCGAGGTCTCCGACCAGCTGTGGATCGCGCGCTGGCTGCTCTACCGCACCGCCGAGGACTTCGGCGTCTCCGCCACCCTGGACCCGAAGCCGGCCAAGGGCGACTGGAACGGCGCGGGCGCGCACACCAACTTCTCCACCAAGGCCATGCGCGAGGGCTACGACGCGATCATCGCCGCGTGCGAGTCCCTGGGCAAGGACGGCAAGCCGCTGGAGCACATCAAGAACTACGGCGTCGGCGTCGAGGACCGCCTCACCGGCGCCCACGAGACCGCCCCCTGGGACCAGTACAGCTACGGCGTCTCCAACCGCGGCGCCTCGGTCCGCATCCCGTGGCAGGTCGAGCGGGACAAGAAGGGCTACATCGAGGACCGCCGCCCCAACGCCAACTGCGACCCGTACGTCGTCACCCGGCTCCTGGTCGACACGGTCTGCACCGAGCTGGCCTCCGCCGGCCTGGTCTGACCGGTCTCCGGCCCTCCAAGACGTCTCCCCGGCCCACGGCCAGCAGCTCGGGCGTGGGACCGGGGAGGCACCAGCGGCGCTGTCGAGGGCGCGTCCGCCATCCGGCGGGCGCGCCCTCCGCCGTTCCCGGCCACCCACCGGGTGTACCCAGGTACACCCCGGCGTCGGGCGGCCCACCCCCGTGACGCGCTCCCCCACCGACCCGCACACTTGATCACACACGGTACGGGCCGACGAGAGGTGCGAGAAGGACATGGACTGGCGACGGCTGCGCGACGCCCTGCTGGCGAGCGCCCGGGGACTGCTGCTCATCCCACTGACGGTCGGTCTCTCCACCGTGCTGTTCGTGCTCTTCGCGGTGTCGGTGGCCCTGACCCCGATCGGCGTCGGCGTCCTCACCACCCCACTCGTCGTCGACGCGATCCGCGGCCACGCCAACCTGCGCCGCCGGCTGGCCGCCGACTGGTACGGGGTCACCATCACCGCCGGCTACCGGACGCCGAGGGGCGACCGGCGCGGCGTCGCGGGACAGGTCGAGCGCTGCGTGACGATGCTGCGCGACCCGGCCACCTGGCGCGAGGCCGGCTGGCTGCTCGTCGATGCCGTCGCCGGCCTGTTCCTCGCGGTGCTCCCCGTCACCCTGCTGGGCTACGCCGTCTTCGGCCTGGTGCTGCTCGCCGGCGTCTGGGTACCCATCGTGAACGCGGGCGGCACCCACTGGTTCGCCTTCGTGCCCGTGAACTCGTGGTTCACCGCCCTGCTCGCCGCACTGACCGGCATCGGCTTCGGGCTGCTCGCCCAGTACGTCAACACCCCCCTGATCCGCGGCCACTTCCTGATGACCAGGTCCCTGATCGGGCTCTCCGAGCGGCAGTTGCTGGCCCAGCGGGTGGAGCGGCTCAAGGAGACCAGGCACGACGCGGTGGACGGCGCCGCCGCCGAGCTCCGCAGGATCGAGCGCGACCTGCACGACGGCGCCCAGGCCAGGCTGGTGGCGATGGGCATGAGCCTGGGCACCGTCGAGGCGCTCATCGAGAAGGACCCGGAGCAGGCCAGGCGGCTGCTCGCCCAGGCCCGGGCCAGCTCCGCCGAGGCGCTGACCGAACTGCGCGACCTGGTGCGCGGCATCCACCCGCCGGTACTGGCCGAACGCGGCCTCGGCGACGCGGCGCGAGCGCTCGCGCTGCGCATGCAGCTGCCGGTGGAGGTGGATGTCGAGCTGCCCGGGCGGCTCGAGGAACCGGTCGAGTCCGCCGCCTACTTCGCCCTCAGCGAGGTGCTGACCAACGCCGCCAAGCACTCCGGCGCGAGCAACGCCTGGCTCGACATCTACTACAGCCGGGCCGAGAAGACGCTGCGGATCGCGATCACCGACAACGGCCGGGGCGGCGCCGACCTGGACGCCGGCACCGGGCTGCGCGGTCTCGAACGCCGGCTCGGCCCCTTCGACGGGGTGCTGGCCCTCAGCAGCCCGGCCGGCGGCCCGACCCTGGTCACCATCGAGATCCCCTGCGCGCTCGTCGAGTAGGCACCTCCGGCGCACCCGTCGCCCGCCGTTCGCTCACCCATCACCCACTCGAACACCAACTCGCATACGCTGACGCCGCGTTGACTGATGTCCCCCAGCGAAGCGAAGGCGGCGACGCATGCGAAGAACACGGATCCTGGCGCGCGTGGCGACCCTGCTGGGCGCCGCGCTCGCCCTCACCGCCCCCCTCCCGGCCCAGGCGGCGGACCCCGCGCCCCGGGCCGCCGGGTACTCGGAGACCACCTCGGTCGGCGTCCACAACGCCTACCTCCAGGAGACCTTCCCGTACTTCGCCGACGCCCTCGACTCGGGCGCCGGCATGCTGGAGCTCGACGTCTGGACCAACTTCTTCGGCGGCGGCTGGCGCGTCTCGCACAGCAACCCGTTCGGCAACGTCAACAACTGCGAGAACGCCTCCTCCGCCGACGACTTCAGGACCGGCGCCCGCAACCAGTCGCTCGCCGGCTGCCTCCGGGACCTCCGCGTCTGGAGCGACGCCAACCCCGGCCACCGGCCCATCCTGCTGAAGGTCGAGCTCAAGGACGGCTTCGCCGCCAACCTCGGCCGCGGCCCCGCCGAGTTCGACGCGCTGGTGCGCGGCATCCTCGGCGACGCCGTCTACGGCCCCGGCGACCTGGCCGCCGACCACGCCACCCTCGACGAGGCGGTCCAGGCCGGCGGCTGGCCGAGCCGCGACGAACTGGCCGGCAGGTTCCTGATCCACCTCATCCCCGGCACCGTCGAGGAGGGCAATCCGCTCGACACCCTGTGGACCGACGTCGAGTACGCCCGCCACCTGCGCGACTCCGCCGCCGTCGGCACCCTGGACACCACCACCGCCTTCCCGGCCGTGCACGGCGCCGAGCCCGGCGACCCGCGCGTCTCCCGCTACGCCGACGCGACGCTGCGCCCCTGGTTCGTGGTCTTCGACGGCGACGCCACCGCCTACGCCGGCGGCATCGACGTCGGCTGGTACGCCGACCGCGGCTATCTGGTGGTGATGACCGACGCCCACGCCGTGCCGCCCGCCATCAGCGCCACCAACCCCACCGAGGCGCAGGCCGCCTCCCGGGTCGCCGAACTGGCCGCCGCCGGCGCCAGCGTCGTCAGCTCCGACTGGCACTCCCTGCCGTCCGTGCTCGGCACGGTGCTCCCCCGCGGCTGAACCCCACCCGTCCGCACCCGTCCGCCCCGATCCGTGCCGGGCCCGGCCGACCCACGGCACCGGCGCGGATAGGGTTGGGACCGCAGCGTCGTCACCCACCCCGGAGTCCCCCGTGCGCGTAGTCCTCGCCGAAGACCTCTTCCTGTTGCGGGACGGTCTGGTCCGGCTCCTCGAGGCGCACGACTTCGAGATCGCCGCCGCCGTCGACAACGGCCCCGAGCTCACCCGGGCCCTCGCCGAACTGCGGCCCGACGTGGCCGTGGTGGACGTCCGGCTGCCACCCTCGTTCACCGACGAGGGCCTGCAGTGCGCCCTGGCCGCCCGCCGCGAACAGCCCGGGCTGCCGGTGCTCGTCCTCTCCCAGCACGTCGAACAGCTCTACGCGCGCGAGCTGTTGGCCGACGGCACCGGCGGCGTCGGCTACCTGCTCAAGGACCGGGTCTTCGACGCCGACCAGTTCGTGGACGCCGTCCGCCGGGTCGCGGGCGGCGGCACCGCGATGGACCCGCAGGTGATCCAGCAGCTGTTGGCCCGCCGCACCCACAACTCCCCGCTGGAGAAGCTCACCCCGCGCGAGCTGGAGGTCATGGAGCTGATGGCGCAGGGCCGTTCCAACGCGGCCATCGCCGAGCGCCTGGTCGTCACCGAGCGTGCCGTCGCCAAGCACACCTCCAACATCTTCGCCAAGCTCGGGCTGCCGCCGTCCGACGACGACAACCGCCGGGTGCTCGCGGTGCTCGCCTACCTCGAACGCTGACCCGGCCGCCGCGCGGCGTAACCAGCCGCGCGGCCACTCGTTCCACCGGTGTGTTCCACAGCGATGTGACCTCCCCCGACGCACCCACCGACGCCACCGCCGAGCCCGTCGGCCTCGACCGGGCCGAGGCGGCGCTCGTCGAGCACTATCCGCGCCTCGTGCGGCTCGCCTACCTCGTCCTGCCGCACACCCTCGGCCGCCAGCGGCGGGTGCTCACCGCCCACACCATCGCCCAACGCGCCCTGCCCCGCGGCTCGTCGGACCGGGACACGCCGCCGGCCCTGCCCGCCCAACGCGGCGGCACCGACGCCGGCTACGACTACCTGCGGCTCCGCGTGCTGCGGGCCGCGCTCGACGCGCCCCGGGCCAGGCGCCGCCTGCCGCGCCCGCCGTGGGCGCTTCCCCAGGTGGTGGGGCTGCGGCTGCTCCCCGGCGCGGGCGAGCCCGAGGAGGTCGCCCTCGACCAGCGGCTCGCCGAGCTCGCCCCGGCGGGCCGCGCCGCGTACGCGCTGCGCCGGGTCGACGGCCTCGACGAGCAGGCCGTCCGCCGCCTGCTGGCCGCCGCCGGCGTCGGCGAGGCGGAGTCCGCGGCCGCCACCGACGAGGCGGCCGGCCTGGCCGCCTCGGCCGAACTCGCCGACCCCTGCTCCCTCCAGGCCAGGCCGACCGACCTGCTGCGCCGCCGCCGGCTGCTCAGGCGCGCGCTCGTCGGCGGCGCCGCGCTGGCACTGGTGGTGGCCGGCGGCCTCACCCTGCTGCCGGACGGCTGGGGCCCGGACGGCGCCGCCGCCCCCAGCTACAGCCGCAACGAGGCGGCCGAGGCCGCGCTCGACCCGCAGGCGCTGCGCCGCATCCCGGCCGACACCTGGCAGCGCTCGGCGCGGCTCGACTTCTCGGTGTGGCCGGCCAGGGGCGGAGCGGTGGACGACACCGGGCTGCTGCGCAGGGCGCTCGCGGTGTGGGCGCGGCCGGGCGAGGACGTCGTGGTCTCGGCGACCCCTGGCACCCAGACGGGGCCGGCCCCTGGACCGGCCCAACTGCTGTACGCGGGCGAGGCGGGCGGCACCTCGGTGGTGCTGCTGCACGACGGGCTGCGCCTGGTGCGGTACGCCGAGCGGCCGGGCGCCGACGGCGGCCAGGTGGCGCTCGACTTCGCCCGGGTCGACGGCGCCGACCTCGTCTCGTCGGCGGCCGTGGTCGTCGGCCGCGGCGACGGCAACGTCCGCTACCTGCTCGCCCCCTGGATCACCGAGGCCGGCGCCGTGGACCTGCTCGACCCCTCGGGCACCACCGAGGAACTGGCCGTCGACGAGGACGGCGTCACCGGCGCGCTGCGTACCGTCTCCGCCGGGTCCGAGGGGCAGCCGGGCCGGTGTGCCTCGTTCGCCGCGCTCGCGGTCACCCCGCGCGGGGTCGCCGATCCGTACCTGCTGGCCGACCTGGGCGAGTTGGCGCCCGCGGCGCTGACCGGCGGCGCGCCGGGCGAGCCGGGCAACTGGACGGGATCGGCGGCTGCGCGGGCCCAGTGGGCGCGGATGGCCTGCCAGTTGCCGCTGGTGGGCGGTGCCGGGGTGCGGTCGGTCAACGCGTGGCACTTCGCCGAGCAGTCGCTCCCCGACGACGGCGGCACCGCCGACTGGGTCTGCCTGCGCGCCGACACCTGGCGGGGCACCGGCAGCAGGTCGCTCGCCTTCTTCATGCCGCCGGCAGAGCGGGCCGCGGAGCCGGCGTCCGTCACGGCGAGCGCGGAGGACAGCGCGTCCTGCGGCGAGCGCCAACCTGACGTTCTCAGCGGCGTGTTGTGGAACTCCCCGACAGGCGACTGGTACCTGGTGGCAGCCGCGAGCGAGGGCGTCAGCGAGATCGTGGCCGACGGCGCGGTCAGCGGCGAGACCACGGGCCGCACCCTGGCCCTCCCGGCCGAGGAGGGCGCCCGCACCGACCTCACCGCCCGCCTGGCGAACGGCGACGAACTGCGGATGCTCGGCCAGTAAGCCCTGCCGGGCAGAAGGCCATCGAAGGCCCCCAGGGAGCCGGCGAGGCCGCCGGTCCGGGTATCCCGCGGCCGTGGCCACGGCGGGAACCGGTCGGCCGTCGACAACATCAGAGGGGTATGAGGAGAGTTTTCGCGCATCCCGGCCCGCTGGTCGCCGTCTCGCTGTTCGTGCTGGTCGGTTGCGGCACCGAAGAGCCGTCCGCGCCGCTCGGCGCGTCGGTCGTCGAGGAACTCGTCTACCAGGGCACCGCGATCGGGGTGTTGGAGAGCGGTGACGAGGGGCCACGGCTGTGCTGGGCGATGATGGAGTCGATGCCGCCGCAGTGCGCCGGCGGCGTCGAGGTGGTCGGTTGGGACTGGAGCGGCCTCGACGCCGAGTCGGCTTCCGGCACCACCTGGGGCAGTTACGACGTCGTCGGCACCTGGGACGGCGAGCGGTTCACGCTGACCGAGCCGCCCACCGCGCCGAGCCCGCCGCCCGCCCCCGAGGACACGTTCGAGACGCCCTGCCCTGAGCCCGAGGGCGGTTGGGAGCCGGTGGACCGGCCCCTGGTCGAGGACGGCACGGCGGGCGAGGTGATCGCCGACGCCTCGGCCATCGACGGCTACGCCGGCGGCTGGGTCGACGAACGGGCCGACACCACCATCGTCAACGTCCGCTTCACGGACGACCCCGCCCCCCACGAGGAGCGGCTGCGGGAGCTGTGGGACGGTCCGCTGTGTCTGACGGCGGCGGAGCGGGACTACGCGGAGCTCATGGCGATCCAGGAGGACCTGGTGGCGGAGTTCCCTGAGATCGACTCGGCCGGCGTCGACGACACCCGCAACGCGGTCGCCGCCACCGTCCTGGTCGCCACACCGCCCCTGGAAGCGGCCCTCGCCGAACGCTTCGGCGAGGGCGCGGTGATCCTGGACGGCATGCTCAGCCCGGTCGAGTAGCGGACCGGTCAGCCACAGGTGGGTTGGAGCGCCAGCGCGGTGTTGCTCCCCAGGGTCGCGGTGAACTGGCGGGAGCCGTTGACCGTGACCTGGTTGCCCGTCTGGACGTCGCAGTAGGTGCCGGGGGCCAGCGACGTCTGGTAGGTGCGGGTGAGGGCGGAGCCCTCGTGGTTGATGGCCACGAAGCCGCGGTCGCCGCGGCCGAAGGCGATGGCGTCGTTGCCGTTGTCCCACCAGTCGGTGACCGGCTGGCCGCTGGTGGCGTTGCGGAACGCCACCATGGACTCGATCTCCGGCCAGGCGTGCTGGCACTTCCAGCCGTCCTGCCAGCAGGCGTTCACCCGACCGTTGTTGGGCGGGCCCGCGTCGTGGTCGGAGAACTCGTAGCCGGAGTGGACGTCCGGCGAGCCGTAGGGCCAGGCGAGCATGAAGACGTTGGCCAGCGTGTAGTTGGCCCCGGAGCGGTAGTTGAGGGTGGAGCCGTTGCGCTCGGTGTCGTGGTTGTCGACGAAGACCGCCGCGGGGCCGTCCGGCAGGTAGCCCCAGCCCTCGCCGAAGTTGCGCAGGTAGGCCAGGTTCTCGTTCTCGAAGACGCGCTTGAGGTCGCGGCCGTAGCGGAACTCCTGGACGTCGCCGTTGCCCAGGTACTCGTTCGGCTGAACGGCCTCACCCGCGCCGTGGATGACCTCCTGCTTCCAGTAGACGTTCGGGTCGTCGAGCAGCGCGCGGATCGCGGCCAGGTCGGCGGCCGGCATGTGCTTGGCCGCGTCGATCCGGAAGCCGGCGACGCCGAGCGACAGCAGGTCGTTCATGTAGTCGGCGATGCGCTGGCGGACGTAGTCCTTGCCGGTGTTGAGGTCGGCGAGGCCGACCAGCTCGCAGTTCTGGACGTTGCCGCGGTTGGTGTAGTCGCTGATGTTCTGCCGGCAGCTGTTGAAGTCCCAGTCGCTGTAGGGGGCGTTCGGGTAGTCGTACTTGGTGTAGGCCGAGCCGCCGGTGCCGGTGCCGCTGCCCGCGGTCATGTGGTTGATCACGGTGTCGACGACGACGCCGACGCCGGCCGCGGCGCAGGTGTCGACCATGTTCTCGAACTGCGCGCGGTCGCCGAGTCGGCTCTGGACGCGGTAGCTGACCGGCTGGTAGGCGGTCCACCACTGGCCGCCCTGGATCTGTTCCTGGGGTGGGGAGACCTGGACGTAGCCGTAGCCGGCGGGGCCGAGCCGTTGGGTGCACTCGCGGGCGATGGAGTCGAAGTTCCAGTTGAACAGGACCGCGGTGACGTCCCTGGCGCCGGGCGGCGCGGCCTGCGCGGGGGACGCGGCGGTGAGCGAGACGACGGAGCCGGCGACGGCCAACAGGCCGGCCAGCACCGAGTTGACGAGCCGTCTGGTACGCATGACGCCTCCATGAGGTGGGGGTGGGCGAGGCAACGCGCCATGCCTGCAAGAACACGTAAGAAACCGCAAGAGATTGCGGTCAGACCGTAGGGGCGACCGCCTGGGCGGTCAAGGGCTCGCGCACGACGGACGAAACCTCACCGTCGCACCCCGGAAATCCGGGCCCCTCCCAACTCGGCTCGTGCGCAAGCTCTTTCGCAAGAGATTTCGGAGTGCTAGCTTGCCCAGCAGCCCCCCGGTCGGTCGAGGGCCCACCGGCCCCACGCGCCCGGCCGACCGGGGGATGCGAGTGCCTGGCCGGCCGGCGCCGCAGCCGTCGAGCCGCGGACCACCAACTGCGGTTGACCCCGATCCTCCGGGGAGCGACCCCCGGACCCCCGCAGCCCTCACCGACCACCCGGCGCCGCCGCCGTCGAGCCGCGGACCACCAACTCGGGCTGGAAGACGAACTCGGTGCGCTGCGCGAGGTTGCCGCCGATCTCCTCCAGGAGGGTGTCGACGGCGGCGCTCGCCATGGCCCGCACGGGCTGCCGGAGCGTGGTCAGCGGCGGGTCGGTGAAGGCGAACAGGTCCGAGTCGTCGTAGCCGACCACGGAGACGTCGGTCGGCACGTCGAGGCCGCGCTGCCGCACCGCGCGGATCGCGCCGAGCGCCATCATGTCGCTGCCGCAGACGATCCCGGTGCAGCCGGCGTCGAGCAGCGCGGCGGTGGCGGCCTGGCCGCCCTCGACGCTGTACAGGGTGTGCCGGATGACGCCGCGCCCGTCGAGCTCGGCGGCGAAGCCGGCGACCTTGCGCTGCACGGGCACGAAACGCTGTGGGCCCACGGCGAGACCTATCCGCTCGTGCCCCAGGGCCCGCAGGTGGCGCACCGCGATCCGGGCGGCCGCGCCGTCGTCCGGGGAGACGAACGGCGCGTTGACGCGCTCGTTGAAGCCGTTGATCAGCACGAACGGCACGCCGCGCCCGGTGAGCCTGGCGTAGCGCGCCGGGTCGGCCGTGGTGTCGGCGTGCAGCCCGGACAGGAACACTATGCCGGTGACGCCGCGTTCGACGAGCTGGTCGACGAGCTCGTCCTCGGTGGCGCCGCCCGGCGACTGTGTGCAGAGCACCGGGGTGTAGCCGTGGCCGGCGAGCGCCTGCTCTATGACCTGGGCGAAGGCCGGGAAGATCGGGTTGGTCAGCTCGGGGATGACCAACCCGATGAGTCCGGCGCTGCGTTGCCGCAGCCGCAGCGGGCGTTCGTAGCCGAGGACGTCGAGGGCGGCGAGCACCCGTTGG
The DNA here is from genome assembly GCF_042722465.1 of Streptomyces sp. NPDC127098. Taxonomy (NCBI): domain Bacteria; kingdom Bacillati; phylum Actinomycetota; class Actinomycetes; order Kitasatosporales; family Streptomycetaceae; genus Streptomyces; species Streptomyces sp. NPDC127098. Next base: position 3,709 of record NZ_JBHXFJ010000012.1, on the reverse strand, counting down.
CGGGTGGCCGCCGCCACGCCCGACTTGCCGTTGAGCACCCGGCTGACCGTGGCCTCGCTGACCCCGGCCTGGTGGGCGATGTCGGCGAGTCGGGCGGTCCTGGCGTCCGGGCCCGGTTCCGTCACTCCCGCCACCAGACGGTGGTGTCGGCCGCCAGGGTGGCGCCCTCGTGGCCGGGGCCGCTGGCCAGCAGCAGGCTGCCGCCCGGGGTCAGGATCTCCGGCAACTCGACGCGCTCCCCCGTGGTGTTGACGGCGCAGACCACCGCGGGTCCCGCTGCCCCCTCCCGCCGGAAGGCCAGCACGCCCGGCGGGGTGGGCAGCCACTCGACACGGTCGCCCGCGCCGAGCGCCGGCTGCTCGCGCCGGATGGCGAGCGCCGCCCGGTACAGTTCGAGGGTGGCGGCGGGGTCGCCGGTCTGCTCGGCGACCGACAGCTTGCCCCAGGACGCCGGCTGCGGCAGCCAGCTGCCGCCGTCGCCGAAGCCGTAGGAGCTGCCCTGGGCGGTCCACGGGATCGGCACCCGGCAGCCGTCCCGCAGGCCGTCCTGGCCGTCGCCGGCCGCGTCTTCGTGGTGGCCGCGCCGGAAGAACGCCGGGTCCTGGCGCGCCTCGTCCGGCAGGTCGAGGACCTCGGGCAGGCCGAGCTCCTCGCCCTGGTAGAGGTAGGCGGAGCCAGGCAGCGCCAGCATCAGCAGGGTGGCGGCCCTGGCGCGTTCCAGGCTGCCGCCGAGCCGGGTGCGGTGCCTGACGACGTCGTGGTTGGAGAGCACCCAGGTGGTGGGGGCGCCGACGGGCCGCATGGAGTCGAGCGAGCTGTCGATGACCCGGCGCAGCTCGGTGGCGTCCCACGGGGTGGTCAGGTAGTGGAAGTTGAACGCCTGGTGCAGCTCGTCCGGGCGGACGTAGAGCGCGGTGCGGTCGGCGTTGGGGGTCCAGGCCTCGGCGACGGCGATCCGCTGGTGCGGGTACTCCTCGAGGACCTTGCGCCAGGAGCGGTAGATCTCGTGGACGCCGTCCTGGTCGAAGAAGGGCAGCACGTCGGTGCCGAGCAGCTTGAGCTGGCCCGGGTGGCCCATGTCGGGCAGCCCGGCGGCCTTGATGAGGCCGTGCGCGACGTCGACGCGGAAGCCGTCGACGCCCATGTCGAGCCAGAAGCGCAGCACGGAGCGGAACTCGTCGTGGACGGCGGGGTTGTCCCAGTTGAGGTCGGGCTGCTCGGGCGCGAAGAGGTGGAGGTACCACTCGCCCGGGGTGCCGTCCGGGTTCCTCGTGCGGGTCCAGGCGGGGCCGCCGAAGATGGACTCCCAGTCGTTCGGCGGCAGTTCACCGGTCGGCCCCTTGCCGGGGCGGAAGTGGTAGCGGTCGCGCAGCGGGGAGCCCGGGCCCTGGCGGAGCGCCCGCTGGAACCACTCGTGCTGGTCGGAGGAGTGGTTAGGGACCAGGTCGACGATGATCCGCAGGCCGAGGTCGTGGGCGTCGCGGATGAGGGCGTCGGCGTCGTGCAGGTTGCCGAACATGGGGTCGATGGCGCGGTAGTCGGCGACGTCGTAGCCCGCGTCGGCCTGCGGCGAGGCGTAGAACGGGCTGAGCCACACGGCGTCCACGCCGAGTTCGGCGAGGTAGGGCAGCCGGCTGCGGATCCCTGGCAGGTCGCCCATGCCGTCCCCGTCGCCGTCGGCGAAGGAACGCGGGTAGACCTGGTAGATGACAGCGTCACGCCACCAGTCGGGCCGGCTCGGGGCGCCGGGGCTGGTCGGCTCGGTGCGGTCGGCGAGGTGCTGTGTCATGTCATCCCTGTGTGGTTGGGGACCGGTCAGGACGGTCTCGACGGTGCCGGGTCAGGACTTCGTCGCGCCGGCGGTGAGGCCGGACTGCAGGTGGCGCTGCGCGTAGCCGAAGACGAGGGTGGCGGGCACGGCGATGAGCACGGCGGCCGCGGTCATCAGGTGCCAGTCCTGGGTGTGCTGGTTGACGAAGGTCTGCAGGCCGCCGGCGAGGGTGAGGTTCTCCTCGCCTGTCATGAAGGCGGTGGCGTAGGCGACCTCGGCCCAGGCGGTGACGAAGGTGTAGAAGCCGGTGACGGCCAACCCGGGCCTGGCCAGCGGCATGACGAGCCGCCAGAAGGTGCCGAACGGCGACAGGCCGTCGACCCGTCCGGACTCGTCGATGGAGACCGGGATGGTGTCGAAGAAGCCCTTCATCATCCAGGCGCAGAACGGCACCGCGATGGTCAGGTAGGTGACGACGAGCGCGACGGGCTGGTTGAGCAGGCCGTAGCGCGACATCAGGTTGTAGAGCGGCACGATCAGCACCGCCATGGGGAACATCTGGGTGATCAGCAGGGTCCACATCAGCGGGCGCATGCCGGGGAAGCGGAAGCGGCTGAGCGCGTAGCCGGTGGTGGCGGAGATGAGCACGCCGATGACCGTGGTGACGAGCACGATCAGCACCGAGTTGCCGAACCAGGAGAGGAACTCGGTGTCGTTGACGACGTGGTCGTAGTTGTCGAGCGTGAAGCCGGAGAGGAACGAGAGCGTGAAGGTGTCGCTCTTCGGTTTGAAGGAGGTGACCAGCAGCCAGAACGGCGGGAAGACCGCGATCAACGCGGCGCCGAGCAGCGTCAGGTGGAGCCCGACCGAGGCGAGCCGGGAGCGCTCGCCGCGGGCGGCCTGCCGGCCACGGCCAGCCGGACCCGTGCGTCCCCCCGCACCGTGTGCCTCCGACCGCGTCGCGTTGGACCGTGTCGTGTCAGACGTACTCATGTTCACCACACCTCTCCCTGCCTGCGGAGGGCCCTGCGGTAGCCGATCGCGAACAGCACCAGGAGCAGCAGGATGAGCACGCCCCAGGCGGCCGAGTTGGCGAAGTCGCGCGGGCTGGAGACGAAGGCGAGCCGATAGGCCTCGGTCACCAGGATGTCGGTGGATCCGGCCGGACCGCCGCGGGTCAGCAGGAAGATCACCGGGAACATGTTGAAGGTCCAGATGGTGCTCAGCAGGACCACGGTCATGGAGACGGAACGGACGCCGGGCAGCGTGATGTTGGTGAACCGCTGCCAGGGGCCGGCGCCGTCCATCTCGGCCGCCTCGTACTGCTCGGCGGGGATGGACTGGAGGGCACCGAGCATGGCGATCAGCATGAAGGGCACGCCGAGCCAGACGTTGACGGCGATGACGGCGACCTTGGCCCAGGTCGGGTCGGAGAGCCAGCTGACGCCCTCGATCCCGGCCTTGTCCAGCAGGCTGTTGAGGATGCCGTTGCGCTCGTTGTAGAGCATCCGCCACGCGAAGACGGAGACGAACGCGGGGATGGCCCAGGGCAGGATGAGCGCCATCCGGTAGAGGGTGCGGCCGCGGAAGGAGCGGTTGAGCATCACGGCCAGGCCGAGGCCGATGAGGAACGTGACGCCGACGCAGGCCACGGTCCACACGACGGTCCAGCCCAGCCGGTCCCAGAAGTCGCCGTCCTGGAGGATCCGGGTGTAGTTCTCCAGGCCGACGAACTCGTAGGTGGCCTCGATGGTGTTGACGCCGATGGTGCGCTCGACGTTGGCCTCGTCGGCGTCGGTGAGCGACAGGTAGACGCCGCGGACCAGCGGCCAGCCGATGATCACCCCGATCACGGCGACCACCGGGGCGATCATGGCCCAGGCGTACCAGTAGGTGGCGAGCCGCCTCCGCAGCGGCCCGGGGGCGCGGTCCGCGCCC